>JAEWAA010000194.1 GCA_023391955.1 Bacillota bacterium
ATTTACAAGACTGAAGGATATGACTAAGGCGTCGGTGAATGAGTTGCTGGATAAGGTAGAGGATCCGATTGTAATGCTGAACCAGTACATCCGCGACATGGAAGAGGAAATTGCCCAAGCGGAAGTAACGGTTGCCAAGCAAATCGCCAATGAGCGCAAGCTCCAGCAACGGGTGGCTGAGCATTCCCGCCTGGGTGCAGAGCGTGAGAACCAAGCCGCCGCTGCCTTGAAGAACGGGCAGGAAGCTGTAGCCCGCCAAGCTCTGGAAGAAAAGCTGTACCATGACCAAAAGCTCAACGAATACCTGGAAATGCATGCCCAATCCAAGGCTCAAGCCGAAGAGCTGACCCGTCAGCTGCATGAAATGAAGGATGAATTCTACAAGCTTCGCAACAAGCGCAACGAGCTGATCTCCCGGGTGCAATTGGCCAAGGCCAAGAAGCAAATGGCCCAAGTGACCAACCACAACACCATTGAGGGCGGCAGCGCCTCCAGAGGGTTCCACCGTATGGAAGAGAAGATCATGCAGCTGGAAGCCGAGGCTGAAATCGCCGGCAAGCCGTACCTGTCCAGTGCCGGTGTTGCATCCTACACCACTGTGGATCTGGCCAAACAAGAGAAGGTCAACGAGCAATTGGAAGCCCTGAAGCAAAAGCTGGCAGGTCCCGCTAAGGATGAAGCAGCCGGGGAATAAGGCAAGATTCAAGCATTCTTAAAAAATCAGCTATTCTTGCCCCCACGAAATATGATATTCTAATTCAAGGAAAAGCCATAGGGCCAACTGCCAAGCCCATGGCTTTTTTCTTCGGGGGCCATTGACTACAGGGCGGGCCGCAGGGAGGTGCGACACTTATGGACAGCAGGCAGCCAAACTATAACAAAGGCCGGAATACCTATCTCTTATTAATCGGAGCGGGTATTTTTGTGCTCCTCAGCAAAGTTGTCGCCACTCCTGCAACTGTGATCTCCCTGTTTATGGTGTTACTGGGTGTCTACTGCATCCGTAGCGGTATCCGCCGGAAGGGGTACGTGCTGCTTTGCATCGGCGGCTTTATTTTGGTGGGCAGTCATTTTGTCGTGATTATGGCTCTGATTCTGATCTCCCTGGGGTATTTTTATATCAAAAGCAAGGAAATGCACGGTGAGACAGGGGCCATCCAACGGACCCGGCTGATTGAAAGCCAAAAGCGGAACAAGGAAGCCTGGATTCTCCGGAGCCTCAGTTTATGGTGTGTGATCGGTGAGCTGAGCCTGGACTTCACCCTGGCTATTCCGGAGGAGCCGGAAACCACTCTGGTCCTGCAGGGGATGATCGGCGATATCGATCTTTATTTTCCCGAGGATATGGCTGTTTCCATCGAAAGTTCGGTGCTGTTCGGGCAAATGCGGGTGGGCAGTCAACGGGAGTCCGGCACGATGAACAAGATCCATTGGCAGTCGCCGCATTATGATACGGCGGATACGAAGGTGAAACTAATTGTTTCCTATCTCGTAGGAGATATTGACATTAAGGTGTTGTAGTTGACTATACATTCGGTAAATTTCAGGAGGGGACGCCCGTGGGCAAACGACTGACCAATATGATTTGGCGCAGCATGGGCGAATCCATTGTATTCAGTCTGGCGCTGTTGGGGCTTGCGCTGTACTTTCTTTATATATACGGGTTTCTGAAGGAGTTCTCCTCGTGGGGAGAGGCCGTGAAGCTGTTTTTGGGAATGGCGGGCGCCTCCGTGTTGGTGGGCGGGGCGTACGGCTTTTGGTCCAGCCACCGGAATTCCGCCCGGCTGGAGCAGCTTCAGGATGTGATGATGCTCCTGGAGAAAGGGAATCTCTCCCGCGCGGTCCCGTATCTGGGTGAGGATGAGATCGGCCGTCTTGGCCAGCAGCTGAACCGGATGTCCAGGAAGTGGGAGGAGCAGGTGTCTTCTCTCCAGCGGTTGTCCACCAACAATGCGGAGCTGGCGGAAAAAGCCCGGTATTCTGCAGTGGTGGAGGAACGGCAGCGTCTGGCCCGGGACCTTCATGACGCGGTCAGCCAGCAGCTGTTTGCCATTTCTATGACGGCTACGGCGGTGGGTCGGACGCTGGAGAAGGATTTTGAAAAAGCCAAGCGGCAGATTCACCTGATTGAGGAAATGTCTTCTGTGGCCCAATCGGAGATGCGGGCCTTGCTGCTTCATCTGCGCCCCGTGCATCTGGAGGGCAAGCGGCTTGCCCAAGGACTGCGGGAGCTGCTGGCGGAGCTTCAGGCTAAGGTGCCCATCGATATTACATATGAAATGGATGAGGAGCTCCAGCTGCCCAAGGGGATTGAGGATCAGCTGTTCCGGATCGTACAGGAGGCTTTGTCCAATACCCTGCGCCATTCCAAGGCGACGCAGATGGAGATTAAGCTGCAATGTCCCGCGGATCTGGTCCGGTTATCTGTACGGGACAACGGTGTCGGGTTTTCCCCGGATGAGGAGAAACATGCCTCCTATGGGCTGATGTCCATGCGGGAGAGGGTAACCGAAATCGGCGGTTCGCTGAATATTGTTTCTGCCCCGGGCAAAGGAACCCGGATCGAAATCCGCGCACCGGTGATGAGCGAAGAGGAAGGAGAGCTAGTCAATGGAAGAACAAGCGGAAGAGTCCATTAAGGTATTGCTGGTGGATGACCACGAGATGGTGCGTATCGGGCTTGCCGCCGTGCTGGGCACGGAGGACGGCATCGAGGTTGTGGGCGAAGCCAGCAACGGCACGGACGGTATCCGTCTGGCCCAGGAATACAAGCCGGATGTGGTGCTGATGGACCTGGTGATGGATGGGATGGACGGCATCGAAACCACGCGGCGGCTATTGCAGCTGGTGCCCGATTGCCGGGTGATCGTTCTGACAAGTTATCTGGATGACGAGAAGATGTATCCGGTTATTGAAGCCGGCGCCTTCAGCTATCTGCTCAAAACCTCACGGGCGACGGAGATTGCGGCGGCGATCCGGGCTGCAGCGCGGGGACAGTCCATTCTGGAATCCCAGGTGGCCTCCAAAATCATGAACCGGTTCCGCCAGCCCAAACCTGCCCATGCTCCCCATGAGGACCTGACGGACCGGGAGATGGAGGTGCTCCAGCTTATTGCGGGAGGCAAGTCCAATCAGGAGGTGGCGGATGCGTTGTTTATCGGCATCAAAACGGTTAAGTTCCATGTCACCAATATT
The DNA here is from genome assembly GCA_023391955.1 of Bacillota bacterium. Classification (GTDB taxonomy): domain Bacteria; phylum Bacillota; class Bacilli; order Paenibacillales; family NBRC-103111; genus Paenibacillus_AR. The sequence goes on from JAEWAA010000194.1 coordinate 3,196, forward strand.
CTCGCCAAATTGGGTGTGGATGACCGCACCCAGGCAGCCATATACGCCCATAAACACGGTTTGGCCCAGTAATACGGGCCTGCAGGAATAAGCCTCCGGATTCCCCAAAGGGAATGCGGAGGCTTTTAATTTTACAACATGCTAAGGAGGGGGGATTTCACAAGAACCGGTTTAGTAACAAGCCCTGATGGGGCAGCTGGGAATACCACTCCCGGGAGGCTAAATAATTGGCGTAGCGCTTGTAGCGGCTGTTATCCCGGTTCAGAAGCTCCTCCGCAGGCACGGACTCCATCTCCCTGATCAAGGCTGACAGGCCGGGAATCAGCCCGTGTCCGCCGGTCAGGAGGGCGGCGATTTCAGCCAGTTGACCGGAATCCCGCAGCTCCTCCTCCGGAGGGAAGGTTTCCCGGAGGCGGAGCAATTCCCGGTGGAAGCGGGGGTTCAGGTAGTCTGCGGACTGGGCCAGCCGCTGCTCCAGCACATCCATGGCCGCGTTCAGCTGCAGCAGCTTTTCCCGGATGTGTTTCCAGTCGGGGGCCACGGTGAAAACAGCATCACCTGCTGTTGCGGAGAGCAGCTGAAGCTGCAGTCCGAGGGCGGGCAGTATAACGCGGTTATCGCTCACATACTGCCAGTCTCCCCCATTGATCCGGAATTGGGCATCGGCTGCAGTTTGGTCCTTAATGAGCAATCCTGTGGCGGAAGCCATATTGCCCTCCAGATC
>JAEWAA010000279.1 GCA_023391955.1 Bacillota bacterium
GCTCCTACCCATGCTCCAACAGGGGGAGGGAAGCGGCGGCTTATATCACAGCCTCCCCCTGATGGAGAGGGGCCTAGCCCTAAAAAATCCGGTGCTGCCAGCCCTTCAGCTTGGCCAGCGCCTCCACATAATAGTAGTCCCCGTAGATAAGGGAAACGTTGATGTTCTGCCCGGCAGGCTTGTGGCCGGTTCCCTCCACCAGGATCGCCTCATGCTCCGGCTGCTCCCAGGTGGCATAGTGCCGGGTCAGCGAGACCAGAATTTGCTCCGCTGCCCGGGCGTACAGACCTGCCTCTGCCGGGGAGCCCACAGCGGCGGCAATCTCCAGCAATCCGGAAGCGGCGCAGGCGGCGGCGGAGGTGTCCCGGGGTTCGCCGTCCAGCGCGCCGTTGTTGGCGCGGAAGTCCCAGTGGGGCACATGGTCCTCCGGCAGATTGGCCAGGAAGAAGTGGGCTACCCTTCTCGCCGCCTGCAGGAACCGGACCTCCCCGGTAAAGCGGTACACATTGGCCATGCCGTGCAGCGCCCAGGATTGGCCGCGGCTCCAGGCGGAATCCGGCCCGGCGCCTTGTCCGCCCAAGGATTCCAAAAATTCTCCGCTTTCCGGGTCGAAGGAGACAATATGGCGCACCGAGCCGTCCTCCCGGATAAAGTGAGTGAGCACCGTATCCGCATGGGCCAGGGCAATATGCCGGAAGCGGGGATCCGGCAGCTCTGCAGCTGCCCAGAGGAGCAGGCTCAGATTCAGCGAGGAGTCCACAATGGACCAGCCGGTGTGGTCGCCATTCCAGGCCCGCAGGAACCGGCCTGCCAGATTAAACCGGCCCGCCAGGAAATTGGCGGCGGCCAGTCCGCGGCGGCGTGCATCCGCATCCCCGGTGAGCTTGTATTTGATCACAGCTGTAGGCAGATATTGAAAGCCCACATCATGATGGAAACGGTTATCCCGCAGGGTACACTGCTCGATCCGTTCGTCCCAGTCCCAGGCTGCTTCGCGGTACACGTCATCTCCGGTCATCTCATGCATAATCCACAGAAGCCCCGGGTAAAAGCCGGAGGTCCACCAGTCCAGGGTGCTGCTATCGTACTTGCCGTCCTGGCCGGCGACATGAGGCACCTTGTCCCCGATTTGTCCGATCATCGTTTTGGTTTTGGCGGTCAGCCTGTCCCAGGCGTCCGGCAGCCATTCCTCAAGCTTCAATCCCAAATCCGGCAGCTTCGAATCCATATTTGATCATCCTCCAATTGGTAGTATGCTTCTTCCATGCTTCAGAATCCTTCTGCATCTCTCCCAACCAGCATACCGGAAAACGGTCCTCCATAGTGTAGGGGCGTTATGGGATAATGTTGCTGTATTATGATTTCACCCAAACTACTTCCCCCGGTTCACCTTACGCCCCTTCTGGGCGGACAACCACAGCAGCTTGTTCAGCAGCTTCAGAGTCTCCGGCGAATGGGCAATAATCTGTGTGACGGGCATAGCCGGCAGGTCCTTGGCCATTTCGGCCTCCTCCTCGCCCTTGCGCAGCCGGGCAGCAATCTGCTGCAGGCGGCGTTCCACCAGCTCCACAGGCAGCCGAAACTCCAGGGCAAGCAGTTGGACGGCATGGGCTTCCTCCAGATGCTCGGTAAACCCTTCGATCATATAAATCGGCATAGCCGCGTACAGCTGGAACAGCCCAGCTTGAATCTCCTGAAGCTCGGCAAACAGCTGCGGCAGCTCCGTTTGTTTGCCCACATGGCGGACAGGGTGGCATAATTCATGGAAAAACACAGCCCGCTGCTCATCATCGGACAATCTGCGGTCCAAAAAAATCACCGAATACCCGCCCTCCCGCCAATCCGCAAAGGAAGGCCCCAAATACGTAACCAAATCCGCTCCGAACAGCTGCGCCACCGACTCCGGGTCCAAATCACCGGGGGTACGGATACCGCTATGTATATACCGTGCATTAATCCATTCCTCCAGCCCACATGGCTTATAATGCTTCAGTATCATAAAATCCACCTCAAAAGGGAATGTATGTTCGATTTTTGGGCGAAAAAGAATGCCGGTTACTTGGCGGCGGGAAATAAAGCAAGGGCTTTATTAATATCATCCAGGAAAGTTTTACTCATATATGGCGCCGGATCCAGGGTATAATTGCCGTCTCTCATAACGGATTTGGTAAATTTCGTCCATTCTCCATTTCTCCATAAGTGCAGCAGATACGGATCCCCCTCCTTGGGGGTCACCCTTATGTCATAATCGGGACGCTGATTCGATACCGCCGCCATATTGTTATTCTTTTTCCCCTGGTTAAAAGCGGTCTGGAACTGCTTAATCGCAGCCGGATCGGTCAGCTTCCCGATGATCAGAGTCTCCAGGATCTTGCCCTGGCCTTCAAAAAGCTCAATGGATACAATCTCTCCGGGCAATGGCGGCTTTGGCTTCATCATCAGGAAAGCAGCCAGCCCAACCACAACCACTGCCGCGATTGCCCAACCCAACCTCGATTTCTTCGTCAATACCTCACCTCCAAAAGGAATATGTTCCAGAACTGTTTTCCACACTTTTATAGATATATCCATAATTATGCAACAGTGCGAGGAATGAAGCAACCGACCCAAAGTCCGTTTTCGGGAGAAAAAGGAGGTTTATCACGATTTTACGGAATGTATGTTCGCTTTTTCTGCCAAAAAGAAAGCCCTCCTGGGGCTTTTCTTTGTAGGGTGGACATGATGCTTATCTGTCCAGCCCCTTCATGCGGCGGTATGCTTCCACCGCAGCTTCCGCTACGCGCAGCTCCTCTTCCGTATAGGAGTGGGCTCCGCCGAAGAAGGCCCGGCCGCCCAGAGGCTCCCGTCCGAGAAGAGAATCCGCATTCACCTGGAACACATCAGCGAAGGCGGCCACCAGCACATCCTCCACAGGCCGTTTGTTGGCCTCGATCCGGGACAGCACGCTGTTGTTGATCCCGAGCTGCTGGGCCAGCTCCAGCTGGGTCCAGCCCTTCTCCTCCCGCAGGCTGCGGATCCGGTCTCCAATTCTCATCTTCCTCACCAACTCCCTTTTAAACACCACACTATTATTATACCATTTTTGGCCCCAGAGGAAACGGTTTTTTTTGCGGAATCAGCAAATAATTCGTTGACAACATTTTACTCAACCAGTAGTATAAAGGTATATAAATTGCTGTTTCAGCAAAAAAATAAGGGTTATAGCGCTTATTATACGATATTTTTGTTGAAACAGCAAATATCGGGAGGTTTTTCAAATGAGCAAAATGAACAAGGGTGAGCTCCGCATCGGCCAGATGGAAATCCATATGGACGAAACCAGACGCAAGGTAGAGGAGAAGCTGGAGACGGCGCGGATTTATAAGTTCCTGGGGATGGTGCGCAGGGAGGTCCGGATGACGTCAGGCAGTGAGCCCCGGTATCATGGGACAACCAACCGCATCGGCAAAGCGACGGAGGCGGCAGCGGTGTGGAATGCGGATCAGGAGGAGCGGATGCGCAATGCCTATGAGGATGTGGAACGGGCAGTGGGCAGTCTTCCGGATAAACAGCGGGAGATTATCCGTTTGCGGTATTTGAGCAGCCTGGATGGAGAAATGGACTATCAGGTGTGCCAGGAGGTGCATCTGAGCGAACGGACGTACCGGAGAGTGAAGGCCAAGGCTATCGTCAACCTGGCGCTGGCCTTGCGGCTGGAGGAGTGGAAATTTGCGGAGTAGCAGCTTCTTTTACCGGCAAAAGAGACCTCTCCTCAAGTGGCCGCCCGACGGCCGGGGAATGGCCAGAAGTTGGCCCGCCATTGGACAGCCGTCATGGTATATTGATATCGTAGCCAACCAAGTCAAGGCTGCAAAACACCAACCGCATACCCACACCTGCTTGATCCGGACAAGCTGTCACAGAC
>JAEWAA010000553.1 GCA_023391955.1 Bacillota bacterium
TGTTTCCAAAACAACCTTAACCAATTCGCGGAAATGCGGGTCGGCGTCTACCACCAAAATTTTATTCATGACGGCGCTCCCTTTCTATGGGTTCTTCTTAAAACGCCATGATAATGCCCTTCTCATCGGCATACAGTGAGCTGACGCCGCCTGTTGGCACAATATGGATATCAGCAAAGCGAAATCTGTTCTTGATTGCGTCAGCAAGCCTTTCTGCAAGAGCGGGATTGTTGCAATGGGCAATCACGATGTTTTCACCTGTGGTGTCTTTTCCGCTTTTTTCAATAAAAGAAAGCAGTTTATCGATCATCTTTGCTGTGCCGCGGGGCTTATCAAACAGCGCAATGTTTCCGTTCCCATCGGCACCCATGATCAGCTTGATGTTCAGAATATGGGCTATTTTTCCTGTCAGCTTATTCAGCCGCCCATTCTTTTGGAGATTGTCATACCTCTCCAGAACAAAGTATGTTTTCATATGATCAATAAAGTGGTGGATGGCGTGGATGATTTCTTCCTTGGGCAGACCCTGTGCCAGCAGCTTATGAAGCGTTAAGGTGATCAGCGTCTGTCCGGCAGAAGCACTTTTTGAATCAAGAACATAGGCGTTGACCCCTTTATTTTCCTCCGCCATGGATTTTCCCAGCACGGCACTTGAATAGGAGCCTGACAGCTGGCTGGACAGGGTAACCACAAAGGACTCCTGATTTTCTTCCATCGCGCAGGCATACCGGTAGGGTGACGGAGAAGCAGAGCCGACCTTGTCCGTACAGGCCTTCATCGCCTTCATAAATTCCGGTAGCTGCAGGGTTTCGTCATCCACAAATTCTCTTTCCCCCAGCATCAGCGTTAGGGGTACAACGGATAGGCCCATTTCCTTTTTCATCGAATCCGTCATATCACAGCAGCTATCCACAATGATTTTCGTTCCCATCTGATTTCACCTCTTATTGTTCCATTCATTAAAAAGCTCCTGCAATCCATGTAGAAACGGTGGAAACTCCAAAGCTGTATGCGGCAATAGAGAATGGTTTGCATAACAGAATGATCATTATAAATTTTTTCAACTTCATGTTTGTAAGTCCGGCCACCATACACAGAAGGTCATCGGGAGCCAACGGCAGAAGAATGGCAAGGACAAAGAATGGTTCAAAGCAGTTTGTGTCCAACCAGCCGATGCATCTGTCATACATTTTTTTGGAGGAAACGCTCTGCAAAAAAGCTCCGCCCAACCTGCGCGCCAATAAGAAGAGGATTACCGATCCAACGGCAATGCCAAGATAATTGTACCAGAATCCTGCTAATGGGCCGAATATCATCACTCCCGCCAATAAGCTGACACCGCCGGGAAGAATCGGTACAACCACTTGCACGATCTGCAGGGTTACAAACACTACAGTTCCCCATGCTCCATTTTTTTGGACAGTGCTCTTCAATATATCCATAGAAGTCAGCATGCCGGTATGCCATCCGTAACCAAGCAAAATAATGGTCAGAAGCAGCCCTGCTATAGATATTACATGAAACACTGTTTTAAGTGTTATTCTCTTTTCCGCCATCTTTAAAACGTCCTTTGGTGTATGCATGTTGATAAAATTCCGCCCATTGCCGCAGCATCCTTTCTTCCGAATACAGCTGGTGACACTCCCATGACTGTTCACACCACTGGTTGTACGCAGCGCTATCTGTTGCAATTCTCCTAATCAAGGAGACATATTCGTCTGTACTGCCGCCTCTCATGCAGTAATCCAGCAGGATGTCGCGATAAAGGGGAATGTCTCTTACCAATACGGGTTTTTTACAGCAAAGCGCCTCCAGAATAGACATGGGAAACAGCTCCTCGTAGGACGGGAGGAACATCATATCCGCCATATTATAGACGGCAGGCATCTTCTTACGATCCACGATACCGAGGAAGGTTACATTTTCAGGCGGATGGATAAGAAGCTTTTGGATTTCCTCATACCCGTCGCTGATCCGTCCAAAGGTGAAGCCGCCTGCCCAAACAAAGTGAACCTCAGGAAGCTTCCGGGCTGTTTCCACAAAATCAAATATCCCTTTGCGCGTCTGCAGCTGTCCCACACCCAATACAACGAACTTATGTAAAGGGATACCGTACTGGTTCCGCGAGGCCATGTTCACTTCAGCGCCCATGGGATAGAAGCTTTTGGAGGAAACAAAGTTGGGAATACAGAGCACTTCCGGATGGTCAATGCCATACGAACGGATGCGTTCCACAAAATACGGATTCACCGTCACCAGATAGTCCATGCTGTTGTAGAAGGCCAGCACATATCTGTAAAAGGCTTTCCTTGCGATACTTGGCAGCTTCAGGCTTCCATCAAGGGTCTCCGGTAAAAAATGCACGTAGCCGATCCCGACAGTCGAATGACGGTTCAGCAGACGCTCCACATAATACCGGAGGTTTACCGTGTGGTAATGCACCAGGTCAAAACGCCCTTTTTTGTTCTCCGAGACGTTGAAGCCGGTCAAACCCTCTCGTACCAGTCGCACCTGCTCATCATAACAGGAGCCCACCCCCTGACTTTTCACACGGTTTGCTGATGATCGCATATTGAGTGTAAGCAACGGGCTTCCTCCCTGTACAAGAGCGTTTCTTTATAAACCCCCTCTACGCTCCGCGCGAAGGCTGCTGCGGTAAAAGTCTCTGCGGAACGGATGGCTGCCTTGGACATGTTCTGTAAGAGGGTATCATTGGACAGAGCCGCCTCCAAGGCGCTGAGAAAACCGGACTTATCCGTGAATACAAAGCCGTTCACACCGTCATCGAGCACATGATCCAGGCAAGGATCGGCTCTGGCCATCAGCGGCAGCCCTGCAGCAAGGGCTTCGATGAAGGTTAATCCCTGGGTTTCGCTCTGCGACGCGCTGATAAACACATCCCCCAGCTGATAATAAAGGCCAATCTGATCCCATGGCTTTTCTCCCGCAAATATGACCTGGCTCTCCATCCCAAGGGAGCGGGTTAGGGATTGCAAATTCTTCCTGTCGGGGCCATCACCGACCAGGAGAAACTTAACGGTGGGATGCCGGGGCAAATATTCCGTAAGTCCCTGAAGAATTTCGACGAGATTTTTTTCTTTGGAGATTCTCCCGATATACAGCAGCACCTTGTCTGTGTCCGCAAGCCCATATTCCGCTTTTACCGCTATGATGTCACCGCTGCTGTGCCTGATTGGGGCAAATTTCTCCAGATCTATACCGGTGGGAATCACGGCAATTCTGTTGCCCACACCGTACACCCGAAGCATCTCCTCCACCTTTTCTGAGGGGGCAATAACCGCTTCAGCCGTATTGCAAAAGTGGCGGCTCATTTTGCGGGCGAGGGTTTTGGCAGCATGGTCCAGAGTGCCGGTTTTGGCGATGTAGTGGGTGTAATGCTCGTAAATGGTGTGCATGGTATGGACAGTTGGGATACCCAGTTCACGGGCGATCTTGCGGCCAAAAATTCCAAGGGAAAACTCCGTGTGGGTATGGATCAAATCGAGCCGCAAGGCTCTGACCTTCCTCGCGGTTTCCGGGTGGTAGAATAATCCGATCCGTCTTGCGCCGGCAAAGGGGATGCTGGGCAGCCGGTAAACATGATGTTCAAACGGCGGCGCTAGCGGATCGGTGGTGGTAAATACATAGACGGTATGCCCCAGCTTCTCCAGGTTTTCCTTCAGCATCATCACAGAGGTTGCCACTCCATTAATCTGCGGATAGTAGGTGTCGGTAAAGAGTCCTATGTTCATCGCGGGTTCCCCCCTTTCTTCATAATGGGTAGAACTGCTAAGCCTTGGCCGGAATTGGCCGGACTCCCCCGGTCTGTTCAGATGCTGCTGTGTAAGGCGGATAGAGGCTTCGCCCGCCGGCTTGTTGCATACCGGATTTTAGCCACCCGTTGGAGTACAATTCAGCCTCTAACCCTGTTTGTTGGAAAACCAGCTCGAAAAAACGCTCGATGACATCGGGTTCCGCGATATTACCCGCAAACGCGATATTCAGCTTGCCCCCGACGGAGCAGATGCCGCAATTGATGGAAGCCGTTTTTTTGGGAGACGGAACCACCTCGATCATCTCCACGTACTGCTCCATAGATTTGGGCAGCTTCACATCTCCCAGGTTGGTCAGAAGTGCGGTTGTTGCGCTGTACACCCGCTTGGATACAAGGCTGATTGCGGCCTTTTTGATCAACCACGGAACCATCCGCCCGGCTGCCATTTTTTCATATCCGACATAGGCGGATATTTTGCCGGCTAAATGCTCCTCTGTTACAGATGCTTTCATTTGCGCCGTGACGGATTCCACCATGTCGTCAATGGTTTGACCGGAGGTTGCAGGGAGACTTACGCTCACTTGCGTGACAAAATTCCGGAGTGATTTCGACGGAAAAATTCCCCGGAGATTCACGGGTACGACGATCCGGACCGGGTGACGGCTTCGACCCTGCTGCGAACCGGATGACAATATGGCTTGGGCAAAAACTGCTGCCAAATATCCCGTTATAGTGGTTCCATGCCGGCGGGTGTAATCACGGAGCGGAGCAGCAGGGATAACGCCGTGAATGACCTTCGTCCTGCGGTCTTCCAGAACCGTCCCCTGAATAGCGCGGGCTTGGCGTTCCTCCAGCTTTGACTTCTTGGCGTGTTTCTGATAGTACCTTAAACACCCGTCTTCTTCTTCCTGAGGCTCGGGAGGGCTTTCCGGCAGCAGAAGCATTCCCTCATCCTGAACCTCTTTTCCGGTTAGCAGCAGGTATTGATACACCAGCGATTTCAAAAATTCCATCGCCCCCATGCCATCTGTAAGCGCATGGAAACATTCCAGAGTAATCCGCCGTCCAAAATAGAGGATTCTAAGCAGATGGCCATTGTCTTCTTTGACTCCCATAATCGGTGAACAGGGCGAAGCGGATTCTTTGCGTACGGCCAGCGGATGGTTATTCTCGGTAAGGGAGCACCAAAACAGCCCTTTTCTCAATTTCACCGCCATCGTGGGGAAGCGCTTGATGGTTCTATCTGCAGCTTGCTGAAGCGCATTCGGATCAACGCCTTCGGTCAACACTGCCGAGAGGCGAAACACGCAAGGATTTTTCTTCTCCGCTATGGCTGGATAGAGCTTCGCGGTGTTATCGAGGCTATATGTTTTCATTTTCATCCACTCCACATTCTTATTTACAAGTCCATCTTATCCACGCCATGTAAACTGAATTTAAACCCTCCGAAAGCATATGTTCTGTATGTTCCCATTGTAAGAAACCTCTCCCCCGTGAACAACGCGCTGCAGGCGGATTTATATCTCTGTCCAGAGGCGGAGAAAGGCCGTTTCGACGTAAAAAAGGCCGGGCGGAAAACATGACGTTTTCCACCCGGCTTTTTTAATTTTTTTGGGACAGCGCCTATTTCTCCCGCGCCTTCATTCCCTCCAGCATAATCGCCGATACCTCTTGGTAGACGGAGGCGAAATGGCTTAGGGGAAGGGGATTTACCCCGAAGCCCGCCTCCACCGTAAAGCCCGGCTTGCCGAACTCCTGGATAAACCAGTCCTTGTAGCCGGCATCGCTGCCCTCCAGCTTCACGGGAATATAGCCGCTGGCTTTGCCGAAGCGCTCCGCCCAGACAATGGACTCCGCCGGCTCCAGATCCCGGTAGTTCCAATAGATTTCCCGTCCTTGGGTGTGGAGGGCGATTAGGAGCTGAAAGCTGCGGGCGGTTGTAAACCGGGCCAATGCAACAGCCTCCGGCTCCGTTAGCGGCGCGTCCCCGGTATAATCCCGGGGCCCCGGTCCTGCCGCATCCCGGCGGGCCTTTTCCTTTTCCCAGTGGGCAGGGAACTGGTCGTTGAGATCAACGCCGTTGGCATTGGCTTTCCAGTTTTGAAAGTCCGTCCTGCCCCCATTCCACTCCAGCAGCCGCTCCGCCACGGCCGACTCTGCGGGCAGCCCCCGGATCACCAGCTCCGCCCCGTCGGGATTCATCTGGGGGGTAATCCACAGACTGACGTTGTCCAGAAGCGGTCTGACCTGCACACCGCGAAGCTGTCCGTTCTGATGCTCCGCCTCTGCCAGCTCCTCCAAAAAAGCCATCAACACAAGCGACGTAATCCATTCATTGGCATGCATGCCGCCGCTGTAATGGATTTCCCGGGAGCCCCGGCCGATCTGGAACGCCCCCAGCTCCCGGTCCAGCACGCTGCGCCCGATTTTCTCATACTGAATAAACGGATACCGCTCCAACAGACTCGCGGCAGCCGCTTCGTACTCTTTCCACCCAAACGGCTCCCCCGGATTCACCGCGCGAGTCACCATGGAACCATCCCCTCTCCATATGCTGTTTGGTTAGAGGTATATGGGGACACCCCCCAAAACATTCCCCCAATCGGAAAACTCCCTTTGGTAATACGGTGCTGGAAAAGCAATTGGAGGCGGTTTCCGCCGCTAAGCGCTTCTGGGTTCCGCTAGCGTTAAGAGGGATTTATGTGGTTCAGTTCCTCTCTGCGCTAACGGAACTCAACGACTCTTAGGAGCCAAAATCCGCCGTTGTGGCGCGCTAACGGAACTCAGCGACTCTTAGGAGCCAAAATACGCCGCCGTGAAGCGCTTACGGAACTCAGCGACTCTTAGCGGGGGTATCGGGGACGAATGGGGAGCAAAATGAGCGCTAAGAGCGGCTGAGTTCCGTTACAAATCAAATGGGGTTGGTTTTCGTGGCTAAGCGCTTCTGAGTTCTGTTAGCGTTTTGAGAGGTTTATGCGATTTGGCCCCCTCTTCGCTAACGGAACTCAGCGATACTTAGCGGAGTTAGCGGAAACGAATGGGGAGCAAAATTGGCGCTGCAAAAGGATTGACAGATGTGGTTTACAAATGTAAACTTAGGTGGTCTACAGTTGTAAACTCACGAACCGGAGGTTAACCGTCATGTCCTTGTCCGATAAAATATCCCCCGCCGAGCTGGAGGTAATGCATATTCTGTGGGAGCAGAACTCCCCCGTTTCCTCCACGGAAATCCGCCGCAGGCTGCAAACCGCCAAGGGCTGGGAAAAATCCACGGTCCTCACCTTAATCAGGCGCCTCCAGGAAAAAGGGGTGCTTTCTGCAGAAAAACGGGAGGTGCTGTATTATTCGGCCAACCTGGGGGAGCAGGAATACGCCGCCGCCCAAACGGAGGAAATGGTGAAGCGGCTGTATCAGGGCAGTGCCAAAAATATGGTAGCCGCACTGTACCAGGGGGGACGTTTGACCGAAACGGACATCCGGGAGCTGAAGGAGCTGTTCCGGGTGGAGGGGCAGGATGAATAACCTTCTGTCCGGCTGGCTATCCCTCTCCGTCTCTGGAACCCTCCTGGCTATTGCCGTTTTGGCTGCCACCCCCTGGTTCCGCGGACGGATCTCCTATTCGTACCAATACGGCATCTGGATCCTGGTTATCCTCCGTTTTCTGTTTCCGGCGGCGCCGGAGATGAATGGAATGACCGCCTTGGCCAATGGCGCCACTGCTGCTTGGCAGGCAGTGATGCCGGAGCAAAAGGCGAATCCGGCTTCTCCGCTGTATCCTGCCGCCGGCACCCTGCCCGGGCCCGCAACGGGAGCAGAGTTGCTGAGCCCGCCTCTCGCCGGAGAAACCGGGCAGCCGCCAGTGCAGCCAGGAACAGAAGGAGCGCCTGCAAGCTCCGGTGTAGCTGAGCCAACGGCCTCGCGGGACTGGTCCGGGCTCGCGGATATCCTTCAGGCCTGTTGGCTGATCGGTGCCGCGGTAATGCTGGTCTGGAAAGCCTCCGCCTACCGCCGCTACAGACGCCTGCTGCTGCATGACAGCCGGCTCGAAACAGCTCCGGCCGTGATAGAGATGCTGAACCAATGCCGCAAGGAGCTGGGTGTCCGTCAGGCTATTCCCGTTTACCGGAGCCCCTTCGTGACTACTCCCATGCTGATGGGCCTGCTTCGTCCGGCGGTCCTGCTCCCGGAAGGGGACTTGAACAGCCGGGAGCTGCGGTACATGTTCCTGCATGAGCTGACCCACTGCCGCAGGCAGGATCTCCCGGTCAAATGGCTGGTGCAGCTTACCGTATGCCTGCATTGGTTCAACCCCGCGGTATATTGGGCCGCCCGGCATATGGACCGCCTCTGCGAGCTTGCCTGTGACGAAGCCGTAGTCCGCCGCATGAATCCGACTGACAAACAAGGCTACGGCGAAACCCTGATCGCCCTTGCCGCATCCCACGGCAGCCGGCATTCCGCCATGCTGGGCGCCATGACCCGAGAGGGCCGTGACCTGAAGGAGCGTCTGGTCTCCATTATGAAATCCGGTGCGCGGAAGAACTCCGCGAAGCTGGGCGTGCTGCTTTTGGCCGCTGCCGCTGCCGCCGCTTTCTTTATGGGTTATCTGCGGCAGCCGGAGGTAAACCACAACCAATACGGCTTCGCCCAGTTTAGCATTTACAATGTGCAGCTCGGCGAGCGTTTCACAGATATCGAC
>JAEWAA010000325.1 GCA_023391955.1 Bacillota bacterium
GCCGTTGCCATCGGGATCTCCCAATGTGCCCGCGCGGATTACCCGGTACCAATCCTCCAGGGTTACCGGCAGCGTCCAGCCTTGGGCGTCCAGCCAATCCTTGCGGTACACAAGGGAAACCCGGCCCATATTATGGAAAAGAGGTATGCCGTACAGCTTGCCCTCCACCGCCACATTGTCGAAGAAGGCCCGGGGCTGGGCGGAGAAATTCCTGTAATCCTGCAGATAAGGGCCGATCTCCCAGAACAGTCCTGCCTTCAGCGAGCTGATCACGGTAGGGGTATAGTTCACCTTCAGAAGCTTGGGCAGCTCTCTGGCGGCCATCATCACATTGATCTTGTCGTCATAAGCGGTGGTCGGCACCCAGCCAATCTTCAGCCGGACACCAGTATAAGTCTGGATAGCCTGCTCGATGACATTGCCCTCTCTGGGGATCTCTCCGACCTGGTTGGTTACCATGCTGAGCACCGGTACAGGCTCCTTTTCTGCTCGGCTTTCCGCCCCGCCGCCATTTCCTCTCAGCCCATATGCGGTCACAGCCGTCACAGAGACTGCTGCAAATGCCATTGCAGACAATAGAGCCAGTCTTTTTCTCATAGCTCCTCCCCTCCTTCTGCCGCTCCGTCTGCAGGACTGCCGCCGCCCTTGTCCGCATGCTCCCGGTACTGGCCCGGAGTAATCCCATGAAACTTGCGGAAGCTGCGGATAAAGGAGCTGTTGTTCTTATATTGAAGCTTGACGCCGATTTCCGCGATCTTCAGATCGGTGGTTTCCAGCAGAATTTTGGCCATATTCATCCGGTACTCCGACACATAGTCGCTAAAGGCGATGCCCATTTCTTTTTTGAACACACGGCTCAGGTAAAAGGGGTGAAAATGCATCATGGCCGCGCAGGATTCCAACGAGAGCTCCTTGTCGTAATGGCTGTGAATGATGTCGGCCATTTGCCGGGCGATATGGGTATATTGGTGCTCGTTGCGTTCGGCAAGCAGCCGGATTAACGGGGCAAACAGTCTCGTCTGGAACCACTGCATGAGCTCCTCCCGGGTCTGCAGCCGCAAAAACCGCTGAATTTCCTGTTCCCCCTCCAGAACCTGATGTACGGGGACACCCTGCTCCTGGGCAATCTCCAACAGCCGCATGGCCAGCTGCAGGAGAGGGATATGATATTCCGTCCGGTCGCTGCTTTCATCCAAAAGCATGCCCATATACTCCCGCAGCTCCTCCTCCGCTTTGTGAGGCTTCAGCTCCCGGACAGATTGGGCCAGCTGCTCCTCCACCAGCTTCAGCCGGGAATAGACGGTCGCCCCAGAACCCTTCCGGATCACAAAATCATCATAATGCACGATAATGTCCGTTCCGAGATTGATCCGTACCTTCAGCGCAGCCAAGCTCTCCCCATACGCGCTGACGGTGCCCGACAGGTGGGTGAAGGGCCGGCTCAGCCCCATGCTGACCTGGAAGTTCAGGTAGTGGGCCACCTGGGAGCGGACGGTTTTGGCGAAGCTGTAGAGCATGGCTTTTCCCGTTTCCGGTTCATCCGTCTCCAGAGCCAGCAGCGTTACCTGGGAGTCATTCAGGAGAATGGGACTGAAGCGGGAATGGGCAGGCAGGAGCTCCTCCACCATATTGTTGACGGCGAATAAAAGAAGCTCCCGGTCCTGCTCCTGGAACCGGCTGTCGGGCATCAAATCGATTTGCAGAGTCAGCACACCCAGGCTTTTCCACTTTGCGGGAAATCCATACAGAGCGGATTTGCGCATATATTCATCGTCCGACATCTGCCCCGTAAACAGCTTCAGCATATAAAATTCCCGCAAGTGGGCGGTTTGCGATTTCATCTCCTTGTCCAGCCGGTTGCGGGAGGCGGAGAGAAGCTGCAGGCTCTCCCGGATCTGCTCCAGCTCGTTTTGACCTGTCCGGTCCAAACCCTCCCCTGGCATTATCCCCTTAGAGAATTCCAACAAACGGCGGATCGGGCGGTACATGTGCCTGGTGCCCAGGAGGGACATCAGCAGGACAACGGTGAGAATCAGCAGGCAGGCCAGCACAGTGGCCCAGGCGATCTTGGAGCTTTCCCGGGTGATGTCGGCCACGGAAACCGCAGAAACATACGTCCAGCCGTTTAAGCTGGAGGTCCGGTACGTAATTCCCGCCTTGTGTCTGTTCAATTCCGAATAGAAAAAACCGGTCACCGGCTCGAGTCCTGCCGCGCCCTCCTCCGAAAGCCGGCTCACCTGGCTGGAGATACGGAGGTTGATAGCTTCATAGTGACGCATTTCCTCCACCGGCGAAAGGAAAGCGCTGCCACTCCGGTCCAAAATATATTGGGTGCCCAGGACATTATCCGGTGTCAGCAGGCTCTTGATATCCGCGGCAGAAATTTGCAGCACCAGCAACCCCTTCGGCGTTCCACTGCCGGGAATCATCGGGATCTTTTGGACCAGCCGGATCATATCCGCAGGTTTCGCCGGGACTTCCTCTTCCTCTCCCCCAGGGATTCTGCCAAGACTGCCAACGCTGTCGAGGCTGCCGGAGGACCAGAAGAAATCCCGGCCATTGCGGGCATAAGATAGAAATTCAGCGCTTTCAGGGTGGTCCCACAGCGTCTCCAGCGCCTGGTGATTAATCATCCAGTTATACTCCAGATTCACCAGATAAGCCTGATTGATAATCGTTTGGGTCTGCAATTGGAAAAGCTCGGTCATCAGGCTGCGCACGTCCTTAAAGTCCTCCGCCGTCACCGGCTTGTCCATGGCGGACTTAACCAGGCTGGAATTGGTGAACTGCATGGCGGACATCTCCATAGAACGCAGGGTCTGCTCCACTCGGAGCTGAGTCTGGGCCAGCAGCTGCTCATTGGCTTCATTCACTTTATTCTTAATATCATGGGCGGCAATGTAATAAGAAATGACTCCGATCAAAATCGCTGGCAGCGCTCCCAGGAGCAGACTGTACATTAATAAACGGGTCAGGTATTTATGCATGGGCGGCCCCCCTTTTCTCGCCAGGGGCTTCTTCATACTCCGATGGGGACAGATTTTGCCGGATTTTCGTTCTAGGCAAGGCACTTTTGCGCTAGTTCACCGGGGGGTACGTCAAGCGAAAGTAACGATAGCTCGGGACGAAAAGATGGTGAAAGCTGCCCTTAAGCGGGTTTGAAGACGGGCCCTAGCAGACGCCTCTGCGAAAAGTACCATTACAGGAAAAGCAGCCCCGCCGCAAGAAAAGGCCGGCAGGGCTGCATACTGGACATGGTGCTACTCGTCATTCAGAGGCAAATATTCGAAATAGTCGAAGTCGGCATAATTGCTGCTGCCTGTTCCATGGGAGGTAGCATACAGGCCCATCACGGAGCCGGTAAAGCCTCCTGCTACATCGGAGCTGAGGAGGGTGCCGTCTGCGTCCTCCACCAGCGGCTGCCATTCCTCGGATCTGGTAGCGTAATGGAAGCTGTAGCTTTGGCCAACCGCTTCCACCTTCAGATAGATCCGGCCATCCTGCTCCGGGAGCAGTTGAGCGGCCAGCACCTCGTCGGTGCCCGCCGTTCTGCGGATCAGGCGGACCGACTTTTTGCCATCGGCCAGCGCCACTTCCATCCGGTACTGGTACTCCGTATTCTGCAGCAGCACCACACCCGCCGCCTCCTGCTCCGTCTGCGGCTGGAACTCCAGCGCGGTCCGTGCCGCGAAGCTCATATGCTCCTGTCGCCGTCCGACGAAGGCCGGATTGGCCTCCTCCATCAATGTCTCCGGCTTCAGCCGCAGGCGCAGATGGCCGGGGCGCTCCTCCAGGGACCAGAAATCCCCCCGCGGTGTACGGATGAACATCCAGGTGTAAGCAAGACGGTTACGGTCAAAATGATCGCAGGCCGGTTCCGGTGAAAACCGGGTTTGCGGAAGATTGGGAGACTCCATCTCTATCTCCACCATACCCTTGCCGGCATTCACCACCGGCCAGCCATCCTCCCATTCCACCGGCACCAGGAAGGACTCCCGGCCCAGATTGCGGTAGTAGCCGCCGTAAGGACGCGAGCCCAGGCAGACCATCCACCAGTCCCCGTTCTGTGTTTCCACAAGATCGCCATGTCCCACATTGGAGATGGGATGGCGTTTGCCCAGATGACGATGGGTCAGAATGGGGTTCGACTTGCAGCCCTCATAAGGACCGGTCAGGTTTTGGCTGCGGGCTACCGTAATGGAATGGGTGTGCCCGGTGCCTCCTTCAGCAATCAGAAGAATGTACCAGCCGTCCACCTTATACAGGTGGGGGCCCTCCTGGGCATGGATGAATTTTAGCGCCCCATCCCAAAGACTGTACTTTTCCCCCACCAGCTTGCCCGAAGCCAAGTCCAGCTCCTGCAGATAAATCTCCATATGCTTGGGATACTGCTGCCCGCCGGTCGGCTGGCGGTTTGCCATAATATAGGCCTTGCCGTCATCGTCAAAGAACAGGGAGGAATCAATGCCGGGAGCCTCCGGCAGCCAAACCGGATCGGACCAGGGACCGCTTGGATCCTCTGCCGTCACGTAGAAATTCCGTCTGGCTCCGGTGACACTCTCCACGAAGGTGGTAATCATATAGAAGATGCCTTCATGGTGCCGGATGGTCGCAGCATAAATCCCCTTGGAGCAAGGCGTGCCGTCCAGATCCAGCTGGGACGGCCGGTCCAGCACATGGCCGATCTGGCGCCAATGCACCAGGTCCTTACTGTGGAAGATCGGCACACCCGGGAAATATTCGAAGGTGGAAACCACCAGATAATAATCATCGCCTACCCGGCAGACGGACGGGTCCGGATTGAAGCCGGGGATAATCGGGTTACGAAAAGTCGCCATAGGGTTTATACGCTCCTTTGTCCGCTTACGCCTTCAAGAGATCGAAGCGGAGCCAATCCACATCGGCATAACCGCCTTCAGCAGCGGTGGTTGGCTTCAGGGCGAACAGCCCCACCTTTGCACCTACCCAGCCTCCAGGAACAGCCGTAAAGCAATCCCCAAACGGGATATAGGTTTCATTATCCAAGCTGTAGAAGAAGGTGAAAACCGCTTCCAGTCTGCCTTCCGTCCGGAGATACACGGTTTTGGTTCCGGTTGGCAGGTCAATTTCCGCTTTTCTGCTTTCTGCCGGAGCCGATTCCTTGTCCTTATTGCCGAAGCTGTCCACATAAACAAGCTTGAGACCGTTACCTGCCGCTTCCACAGCCACATAGGCATAGTCATGTCCGAAGGCAGTCAGTCCCGCCGATTCGCCTTGGGCCAGATTAAGCTCCAGCTTGGCGGTAGCCGCAAACTCGGGTGCCGGAAGCTTCTGGCAGAGAAGATGGGGAGCATGATAAAGAATGCTGCCTCCTTCGGGAAGCGCCTGGGTGTAAAGCCGCAGATGTCCCGGGTTGGCTTCGAGGGAATACCACTCTTCCTTGCGGTTGCTTTGCCATTGCCACTGCAGGCCCAGCACGGTTGCGTTGAAGTCATCGCTGGTTTCCGGAACCGCAGCGGGATATTCCTTGCCTACATTGGGCTTCTTGTACACCAGCACCGGCTCGCCGATGCCGTCTTTGTTCTGGTTCACACCCATAACCGGCCAATCATTCTCCCAGCTCATAGGCTGAAGGTGGACAATACGGCCATAAGCCTCTCTGTCCTGGAAGTGGACAAACCAGCTTTCGCCGGAATCCAAATCCACGTAGCCGCCTTGATGAGGCCCGTTTACCGGAGTTTCTCCCTGATGCAGCACAATTTTGTCCTCATAAGGGCCGTAAACGGACTTGGAGCGCAGGATGGTCTGCCAGCCTGTCGGTACGCCGCCTGCCGGAGCGAAGATATAGTAGTAGCCATTACGCTTGTACATCTTGGGGCCTTCCATGGTCGGATGGTCGATTTCTCCGTCGAAGATCACTTCCCCGTCGTCCAAAAGCGCAGTGCCGTCCGGCTTCATTCCGCACATCTTCAACCGGTGCTTGATCCCGCAGCGGCTTCTTGCGAAGGCATGGACCAGGTAGGCTTTTCCGTCATCATCCCAGAACGGGCACGGGTCGATCCAGCCCTTGACCTCTTTGACCATATGAAGAGGTGTCCAGGGTCCTGCCGGATTCTCGGCGGTGGTCATATAGATGCCTTCGTCGGGTGCGCTGAAGTAAATCCAGAACTTGCCGTCATGGTAACGGATGGCAGGTGCCCATACACCATCGCCATGGCGTACACAGCCGTCGTAGCCGCCCGGCATACGGTCCACCGCATGTCCGATAATGGTCCAGTTAACCAGGTCCTTGGAATGAAGAATCGGCAGCCCCGGCGAGCTGACGAAGCTGGAAGCCGTCATATAGAAATCGTCGCCTACGCGTACAATGTCCGGATCGGAATAATCCGCATACAAAATCGGATTCTGGAAACGTCCGTCTCCCAAATCCGCCTGCCATACAGGGGTAAAGCTTTGCTCAGTTGTCATCTGTGGTTTTGCTCCTTTCACAAAAGAACGCCTTATAATGGGTGTCTGATCTCAATAGTTTAACATAGATGCATAAAAAATCTTTGAATGGAGTTGATTACTTTCTCATTTATTATACATATTTGTTTATTCATTAAACAAATTAACTTCGCAACTTTTTGTGGCGCTGCGGTTTTGGCATCAATCGACCCTTTTTTATGGATCGCCTTCTATTTTCCCCATGGTTCCCTATCTAGTGTAATCCTTACCTGCCAAAAAAACCGGCATTTCTCTCCGCCCTCCCAATATTTTTCCTTTTCCAATTTCCCCTTATCTCATATACTTATTATGGATTCTAATAAAAACTTTGAGAAAGCAGGTATATCCATGACATTTGTCAAACACCGATGGAGATCCAAGTGGACGGCGCTTTTGGTGGCCGGCGCATTGCTGACCTCTATCATTTCTCCGGCTTTGCCCGCAGCCAGAGCAGAAGAAGCCGCCTCAGCGGCCAGAACCGTCCAATATTCGGATTTAGCCTCCAGCTACGCGGCCAAGGAAATTGCCGCCCTGACGGCCTCCGGCATTCTCGACGGCTTCGATGACGGCACCTTCCGTCCGGCTGAGCCGGTCACCCGGGCCCAATTTGCCAAGGTTATCGCCAGCATCCTGAAGCTGAAACCAGAGCCGGACATTGCCAACCGCTTCCGCGATGTGCCGGCCAATGCCTGGTATGCCGGCTATACGGGGGCGCTTGTGAAGGAAGGAATTACTGATGGCGTAAGCGAGCATGAATTTGCCCCGGACCAGCTGGTCACCCGGGAAGAGCTGGCTGCCTTCTTCATGCGGGCTCTGAAGCTCAGCAAGTCCGCCCAATCTTTGCCTTTGGACTCCTCCATATTCGCCGATTTTAACGACATTTCCCCCTGGGCCCAGCAATATGTCTCCTTTGCTTATAAGATCGGGCTCCTTCAGGGCTCCTCGGATGCAAACAACAGCCTCGTATACCGCCCCAAGGCGCAAGCCGACCGGCAGGCACTGGCCAGACTGGCGTTTGAGCTACTGGAAAACAAGGATACATATCTGGACAAAGCGGCTGGCCTCATTCCAGCCGCTTCCGTCAGCCCCACTCCTTCCCCGTCTCCGTCCACCGGTTTTATGGGCGGGGGCGGCGGATTTGGAGGCGGCGGCGGGAGTGGCGGCGGGCCCACTCCTTCACCAACGCCTTCTGCAACACCTACAGTAACACCTTCTGCAAGCCCTATTGCCACACCCACTGTAACACCGACTCCTGCTCCGGCAGATGGCAGCACGCTGACCGACCTGCCCGCCGGCTCCTACACAGGGAGCTTTACAGTTGCGGCAGATTCAACCATGTTCGGGCCTGAAACGGGAACAGCGGCTATTTCAGGTACGCTAACGGTGAATCCGGGACAATCCGGCGAAGTAACATTGCGTAACATACAAGCAGCTAATCTGCAGGTACTCTCCGGTTCAGATCACTCTATCATTCTCCAAGGTGTGAAAATATCCGGTACTTTGACCGTCAATACCGGCAGCCAAGATACACCAGTGCGAATTCTCGCCCAAGAAGGCACCTCCATAGCCCAAACCTTACTGGAATCGGAGGCTATTTTGGAAATATCCGCAGGTTCTGCAGGGGATGTAACCATAGGGGATTCTGCCGGAGGAAAAACCATTGAGCTTCGCGGCAGTATCAACGGAACCGTCCGCAGCCAGGCACCCGGCGCGCATATTCTCGTACGGGACGGCGCCTCTATACATAGTTTGATCATGGAAGCCAACGGCCGCGTTCAAGCGGATGGAAATGTCAGCGGTTACGGCATTCTCAATTCCAATATACAGGTGGAGCTGAGTGGTACTCATTTAGCTGTACTTAAGGAAAATACAGGATCAGCGGCAGCGGCATCGATCCAGGCGTTGGGAGACGCCTCCAACCTTACCCTCAAGCAAATGAATAAGGTTTTGGAAGCCCGGAGCCAATATAATGCACTGAAGGCATTGGGCTTAGCCGATGGGTTCCCAGGCCCACTGAAGCAACAGCTGGAAGCAGCCCAAGCCCAAATAAAGACCCTCTCCAAAGCGCAGGCGGAGAAGATGCTTGGTGAGCTGCCTGCATATGAGAATTTCAACTGGTCGGACAGAGCCAGTCTGGAACCGCAACTAGTTGCTGTCCAGCAGGCTGTAGATATCGCCGTTTCGTGGGGAAATGTAGACGGGGAATTGACCGGCTATCAAAACTGGCGCTATTTGAAGGAGCTTTTCTCCTTCAGCTACCTCTCCTTAAGCATCCAAATGATAGAGGGGAATATAGCCGTGGCAGGAACCTCCGTTCCTCGTACACTGGTTTCCTTGGACAAAATCGTCGAATCCCCCGAAATCAAGGTGATCCATCTGGGTGAGACACTAACGGATGACGACGGAAATTTCTTGTATATGGATAATTTCCATTTCCCTCTTAAGGTGGGGGAGATAATTAGCTTCACCGTCAGCAATCCGGAGACTGGATATTCCACCCAAAGGATTTACACAGTCTCAGCTTCTTCATCTAAAACTGAATTGCCTCCTGTCAATAAAACTTACTATGAAGGTGATCCGCTGGAATTTGACTATGGAATAAATTTTGCCGATTATCAGTATTTGTTGATTTTAAACCAAAATAAAGAAGTGCTGTATAGTGGAATGACTTTTGCTTATAACAAGCTTTCTCTTTATTTCGATGGACCGGTAAAACCTATTTCTGGCGAAACATTAACTGTTTATGCCCAAGGCCAATATAATTACAGAGCTGTCAGCGACCCAGTACGTGTGAAAGTCCTGGCCAACTCGGGAGATTCCCAACAACCGGTTCTATCTGAGGTTTATGATGGGGACTTTATGATTGCTCTACCCGCTCCCGAAGGCGCGAATGTTACGGTCGAACGTAATGGCCAAATCCTTAGACCTTTTAGTAATTACAATAGAATCGTATCATTTCAGCTCTCACAAGAACCGTTGAAGCAAGGGGAACAAATTACCGTTATTTCTAAAGAGCCCGGCAAATTCCCCAGTACCCCGGTTACGAAGCAGGTGCTGCCTACTTCAGGCAAATCTATGCAGCCTGCTGCAACCCTGACAGAGGGGGATGCCACGGTTACAATTTTCGGCAAGTTCCCCAGCGATTCGTCGCTCCTGATCCGATGGGGAGAAAGCAGCACCTCTCCGGCTATGGTTTTTCCATTGGGATCGTCGCCAGACGGCATCTTTAATTTTCACATGAATTTTTCTACAGATTACATGTATGATGAATCAGTCTATCTGTTTCTGAAGAGCCCTGGGAAAGGGATAAGCACTGCTCAAAAGCTTGTTTTTACCCCAAAAACTAAATTGCTTTCCTCCGGGGGCACGCTCTTTACAGACAGTGTGAATCTGAAGGTTACTGCTGAGCCTGGGGCTCTGGTATCCCTGAAGAAACAGGACGGGACCATAG
>JAEWAA010000362.1 GCA_023391955.1 Bacillota bacterium
GCCCAGCATGGGGATGGTGATGTACCAGAATTTCTGCAGCCGGTACACCATCACCGGCTGTCCCTGATGCGCCTCCGTGGGGATAACCTCCACCTCCGGCGCAAAAGCTGCCGCGTCATACGCCAACGCCACCGAACCGCCGGCGCTTTGCCACACCACACTGCCCGCCGACAACACCGGCTCCGCCCGGGAGACAAACACTTCCTCCAGAGCTGCCGGGGCTTGCGCAAAGCCGAACCGGTCGGTGAGCACCAGTGTGCCCTCCTGCCCGCCGGAAGCGGCCTTCCAGTCGAAGCTGCGCACCAGCTCCGTCAGATGTGGCGCGGGATACGCCGCCGCCATATCCAGTACCAGCCGGACTGCACCCGGCTCAACAGTCTTTTCCACCACACGCGCCGCAAACTCCCGCCCGCACTGCTGCTCCAGCCCGTCGATCACCGGAACCGAGTGGCCGCGGCTGGCATTGTGCAGGAAGGTGTAGCGCTTCGGCCCGAAGTATTCCTTGGTGTACACCCCGGCACCGAGATCCGTGAGCAGACTGCTGCCGTTTACGTGAAGGATGAAGCTGCCCACATCATTGTGGTTATGCGGCTCATCATTGTGCCCGCCCTTGGCAGCGAATGCCGCAAGACCGCCTTCAATCTCACGGCGGCTCACCACCCACTGAAGATCCTCCAGCTCCCACTCGCCTTCCGGCGTATGGTGGCCCATAAGCTCGCCCTTGGACCAGAAGAAGCTCCGGGACAGATGGGCAAAGCGGTAACAATGATCCCCGTGGAAACGGGGGCCGGACATAAACGGCACTTCAAGCCCGAAGCGCTCCGCCAGCTTGCAGACCAAACCCGGGCTGAGCCCCGTACGGCCGGAATAGTCGGAGAAGCTGACGAAGCTGTCGTCGGACAGCGAAATAGCCAGCGGGAATTCCGCAATCCGGCGGCATTTTTCATTGTCCAAAAGCCGGATCTTCCCGTCCGTGTACGCCTCCAGCATCTCAGCAAAATAGGTGTAATAGCCGAAGCCATATATCCAGTACCCGATGCCCTCCGCACAGCCGCCGTCTTCCTGGAACCCCTCCAGGTAACATTCCATGGCCCGCACCAGACGGTCGATCACACCGGCCAACCGCTCCTTGTCCGTCTCCAGGAGAAGCAGAGCCATACCGGCAGCCCCGGCACAGACAGCCGACCAGTTATGGGTTTGCGACTCCCACCGGAACCGGGCGGGCTCCTCATACAGCGGGAGGAACGTCCGCTTTTCAATTTCCTTCTTCACCCGGTAAACAATCCACGGATTCAGCTTCCCCTCCAGGAGGTACAGGCACTCCGCCAGGCTGTGGGCAGTCTCCGCCGCGAACAGGTCGATCACCGACTCCGGCTCATGGGTATAAGCAGCCACCTTTTCCAACCCATGCTCCAGATGGGCCGGCAGGCACCAGGTGAACTCATTGCAGATTTCCCAGATCAGATCCTCCAATGCAGGGAGGTATTCCTCCGTTTCCTCCAGCAGGGTGGTGAACACCAACCCGGCCAATCTGCGGCGGCGGTCGAAGTACGGCCGTTCAAATTCCAGACGGGTCCCTTGCTTTTCGTACATGTGAAAAAGAGAAAAAGGCAGCACACCAACAGGCTCCGATACCGCCCGTTTGGCCTCTGCAACCGTTTCCTCAATAAAGCCGGCAAACACCTTCTGCGCCTTCAGCTTGCTCAGATTCTCCTTCCAGTCCACTCCGAAAGGAGTACGGGAAGCCGTCCACCCTGCTGTCTCCGAGCAGATAGCCTCCCTGATTTCACGGAAATTATACACGGAAAAATCCCCCCGACACCATTTTAATGAAACGTTTCAATTAATGGGTACGAGACTATTATAGCACGGCATCCACAAAAAGCGTGGTGAATTTCGCCAGATCGAATTCGTTTACCGTCAAATCATCATCATCCTTTTTGATCACACGCACAACAGGACGCCCCGGCAGGCCCCGGTGCTGCCCAACCACTACGCCTACCTCATGATTGCTCAAGCGGACACTGGTGCCGGTGGGATACACGGAAACCGTGCGCAGAAACTGAATCACCACCTCCCGGTCCAGCTTGGTGCCGGACAAGGCGGAGAGCTCTTCGATGACAAGATGGGGTTTGCCCCTCTCCCCGGTAGCCGGATTATACAGAAGATTGTCGTAGGTATTGGCCACAGCCACGATTTTGGCGTACAGGTGAATCTGCTCGTCCTCCAGGCCGCGGGGCACACCCGTCCCGTCCGGAGCTTCATGATGCTGGAAAGCCACGTGGGCAATAAGCAGGCTCAGCTCACGCTTACTTTTCAACAGATCAAACCCCCGCCAGGTATGATGCTTCCGCAGGTCCTCGGATTCATCGTCGGTAAGCAGTTCCACCTTGCCCACATCATGAAGCAGAGCGCCCGTCGCCAGCTCCTTCACCTGGGTGGCGGACAGCCCCATATTAATACCCGTCAAAGCGGCCATAGTGCACACATTCAGCGCATGAACGTACTGTTCGTTATCCTTGGTGCGGATATCGGTGAGCTGCAGCAGCACCTCCCGGTTCTGCATCACATCCTCCAGCAGCTTGTCAATGCTGATGCTGACCGCACGGGTGTTGAACTCCTTGCCGGAGCGGACGGATTGTAGCATTTCGCCCATTTTTTGCATCACAGCCCGCTTGTTTTCCTCGGACACCACATCGTCGATTTCCACATCCTGCAGATGCTCGTCCTTGATATAGAGCATAGTAACGCCAATACGGCGTAAAGTATTAATCATATAAACCGTTAACTGCACCCCTTCGGACAACAGCACGGCACCATTGGAGGAGAAAATAGTTCTGCCCAAAAAATCCCCGGATTCTACGGTGTCAATGTGTACGTATTTCATAGGCCGGCCTCTTGGGGGATGGTGTAGCGGACCGCCGCCCCCTCCAGACGGAGCAGCGCTTCCTTAATGGGCAAGCCGCCCCCGTAACCCACCATATGGCCTGCTGCGCCGACTACACGGTGGCAGGGAACGATGACAGGCAGGGGATTCCGGTTGTTGGCGCCGCCCACAGCCCGTACCGCTTTGGGCGAGCCGATCCGTTCGGCGATATCCTTATAGGAGCAGACGGTGCCATAGGGAATGTCCACAAGCGCCTGCCATACCGATTTCTGAAAAGGGGTTCCCCGCATATCCAGCGGAACAGAGAATACCGTCCGCTCCCCCTTGAAATATTCCTCCAGCTCCTTAATAGCCTGTGGGATATAGCCGCCGTCCCGAACCAGTTCTACAGCTCCGGCGGGAACACCGTCCAGCTTGGCTGCCCAAGCAGCAAGGGATGCCAGCTCCACTTCTTCGGCTAGCCCCTCTTCAAACTCCATACGGCAAATCCCACGCTCCGTTGCAGCCAAGAGCAGCTTCCCGATTGGGCTGGGGAGATACCCGTAATACATAACCGACATAATGACCCTCCTGACTGATGTGAAAATAGCCCCCGTGCCGCTTCCACAAGCGGCAATCATTCGTGTCCGGCCTGCCCCTTCCATGGCAGCAGGCATAGCCCGATTTCGTCCCGGACGGACGGTTCCTTCTCTTCCGCCAGGGCAGCCTCCAAGATCCGGAAGGCCCCGTCTTCTCCCATCCGGCTGATGCTCCAGGCCGCCGCGGCGCGAAGCTCCGGCCGGGGGTCGGCCAGCAGGATATGGCGAAGCTCCGGAAGTGTTGCGGGATCCCGGAACAGCCCCAGAG
>JAEWAA010000369.1 GCA_023391955.1 Bacillota bacterium
GCCCAGCACCGGGTCCACACCGCCCTCATCCAAAGAAAACTCCCAGCCGTGCTCCGTCCGGATGGGGCTGGCGGTTCCCACGCTGATGGCCTCCTCTAGGCCCAGCAGCTTGCGGACGATAATAGCCCGGTGAGCCCACGGGCAGATAGGCGCCCATAAGATCCGGTAGCGCCCGCCCTCTACGGGCAGCTCCCCTGGCCCTTCCCCGAAGGGGGTGGTGAACCGGTTTTGCTGCCGGACAAAGGAACCGTTGCTGCCGATTTCCTTGGTTAATTCGGATGCCAGCGTTTTTACTTCAGACATGGTTTTTTCGACCTCCAATTTAATTCCGACTATGTTGATCTGTTTTTAACAGTTTAAGATAAGCCTTCGGTGAAATATAGTAAAAATCGGAACAACACTCACAGGTTCTTCTCTGTATGGACAATGGGAATCCGGGATTGGAACACAATATCTGGGTTCACCGTATACCCCAGCCGCTCATAAAAACCCACCGCATGCTTCTGGCTGGTAATGACCACCCTGCGGATGCCCAACTCTTTGGCCCAGGCCTCCGCCTCTTCAATCACCCGGCGTCCCACGCCTAACCCGCGGCTGCCCTCCGCCACACCAACCCGTCCAATCCTTGCCGTGCCCTGCTCATCCGTGTAGAGCCTAGCCGTGGCAATGGGCCGGTGATTCTCCACAATCAGCACATAGCTGGCGGCATCCCCGTCATGGGCGTCAAATTCCATCTCCAGAGGAATGTTTTGCCCCTCCACAAATACCTGAATCCTCAGCCAGTAGACGGCTGCCCGCTGCCAGTTTTCCGTTACGCGTATAACCTCCATGTTTACCTCTCCTCTCTGATTTTCAACCATATAAACCGGAGGACAAGTACCGTTCCCCCGAATCGGGAATGATGACCACGATGTTTTTGCCTCTGTTCTCCGGGCGTTTGGCCACCTGGAGAGCCGCCCATATTGCCGCTCCCGCCGAAATACCCGCGGACAGCCCCTCGGTCCGGGCCAGATTCCGCGCCTCCGCAAAAGCATCCTCATCCGTAGCCGCGATGATCTCGTCCATCAGGTCCAGCCGCGTCACCGGAGCGATCATCCCGCCGCCGATGCCCTGGATTTGGTGGGGACCCGGCTGCCTGCCGGAGAGCACAGGACTTCCCGCAGGCTCAACAGCGATAAGCCGGATAGCCGGATTTTTCTCCCGGAGGAAGGCCCCCACTCCTGCCAGAGTCCCCCCAGTACCTACGGCTGCGACGAAAATATCCACCTGCCCATCCGTATCCGCCCAGATTTCCGGGCCTGTAGTTTCATAATGAGCCTGCGGATTATAGGGGTTGCCGCCCTGCCGGGGCATAAAGCCACCCTCCGTCTGCGCCAGGATCTCCTCCGCCTTGGCCCCGGCGCCCGCCATGTTCAGCTCTCCGGGGGTCAGCACTACCTCTGCTCCATAACCCTTGAGAATGCTGATCCGCTCGGCGCTCAGGTTATCCGGCATAACCATAACTGCCTTATACCCCTTGGCCGCAGCCACAGCCGCCAGCCCGATACCGGTATTGCCGCTGGTGGCTTCAATGACGGTGCCGCCCGGCTTCAGCTTCCCCTCCCTCTCCGCCTGCTCGATCATAAACTTGGCAATCCGGTCCTTCACACTCCCTGCCGGATTAAAAAACTCCAGCTTGGCGAGTATCCTCGCCTCAATGCCCTTCTGCCCCGCCAGCCGGTGCAGCTCCACAAGGGGTGTCCCGCCCACCAAATCCAAAATACTGTGCCGGATGTTGCCCATGCTTCGTCCTCCTTTCATATGCGGCTTTGGTAATGTAGTTAAAACCAATGTATTTAGTTGGCAATTATTATAGGAACAGTCTGTTGGAGAAATATAGGAAAAATCCGAACAAAAATATTCCGTGCAGCAAAAAAACCGGCCAGGTTGCCCTGTACCGGTTTTTCGCCCCATGATGGGTAGTATGCTGTTGCGGTGCCGCTTGAATGGCGCTTTTACTGATCTGTGCTTTATCTGCGGGACATGGTGACGCCAAGCTTGTTCTTGTATTTCTCAGTCGCTTCCTTGATAACATCCTTGCCGCCCTTGGAGAGCCATTCGTCCACTGCCTTCGGCCAATCGCTGATGGGCTCCTTGCCGTATACCATCTTCACCATATGGGTCAAAAGAACAGGCGGTGCGGTATCGGAGTTGGGAGCCACATCCGGATTCTTCACCAGTGCGTCCAAACGGGGATCGAACTGGATGCCGTCGCGGCCTTCTTTTGCCAGAATCGTGTCGTAGACCTTGATCAGGTTCTTGCCTTCCTCTGTCAGGCTGAGGGAACCCTTGTTGTAGGTGGTATCCTGCACCAGCCACAGGAAGGACTGGCGGTAGCGCTCTTCGTCAATGCCATTGGCCTCAGTGGGCGAGGTATAGGAAATCTTGCCGTTTTCTTCCTTGTAGGTTTCGCCCTTGATGCCAAAGGTGAAGAAGGTCTCTGCCTCTTCGCTGAGCATCCAGTCGAAGAACTTGATAATGTCGGCCGCATTCTTGGTGCCGGTCTTCACGAAGTAAGCCCGGGTCACGGAGCCGTACAGGTAGGAGCCGCCCTTGCCGTCAGGACCAACGGGGGAAGGAATGATCTCCAGCTTGGCGCCGGGAACGGTGGATTTCAGCTGCTGCTCCCATTGGAGAAGCTCGTTGGCATTCATGGTCCACATGCCCGCTTTACCGGCAAGAATGGCGTTTTTGTAGTTGGTGGCGTTGATGGTGGCGAATTCCTTGTTGATGAGGCCTTCGTCATACATGGTTTTGTAGGTTTGCAGCGCCTTCATCATATTCTCGTTGTCCATAAACTTGGGCTGAACCTGACCGTTCACTTCCTCGAACATGGACAGGTACGGGTAGACGTCATACGGGCCAAAGAAGGTATCCGCATACTTGAAGTCTTGGCGGCCCATGTAGGGATTTTCCAGGCCCAGCTTCTTGAAGGCCCGCAGCACATTCAGATACTCGTCCACGGTTTTCGGCACGGGCAGTCCGGTTTGGTCCAGCAGATCCTTGCGGATCCAGGTGGCCCGGCGGGACGGGTTGGACAGGTACTCGGGAATGGCGTAAATTTTGCCCTGGTAGCTTACATTATCCCAGGCATCCTTAGGGATTTTCTTCAGCAGGTTGGGTCCGTACTGCTTCAGCAGATCGTCCAGAGGCATAAATACACCTGCCGCGACGGAGCCGGCCATCTCCTTGCCGTTGACGCCGCCTGCACCTTGAACCACGTCGGGAATATCGTTGGTGGCAAACATCTGCACCATCTTCTGCTCATATTCCTTGTGGGGGACCAGAACGATGTCCAGGTCGGAGTTGGTCATCTCCTCCAGCTTTTTCACCCACTTGTCGTTGTTGATGTCGGGTGATTTTTCCACGTAGTTAAATGCCAACGTCCGGAGCGAGATGGAGAATTTGGTTTTTTCGGGGGCTTTGGAAGCTCCGGGGGAGCTGCTTGCCCCTTCTTTGCTGTCGTTGCCGCAACCGGCGGCTACACCGGCGGCCAACGCGGCGGTGAGACATACGCCAAGCCATTTTTTCATTGCGAACCTCTCCCTTTTTATCCATATAGGCGGATGACTGAGGAGCTACCAGGAAATTAGTACCCGCTTTTGTTGACAAAATCTCCGCGGGTTTGGGAGTTTTGTCGGCAAATTAGCGGTTCTTATTTCGTGGGAGTCTCTAAGTGGGTAAAGCGCTTGGTTTGTAAACGCTTTATCTTTCATGGCTATATCTTATCGCCGGGGCGGGTTTGCCACAATGGAATGATTCCATGTGGGATTGTCATTTTTTTAGATTGGAGGAGCGCACACGCCTGAAGCTGTAACGGAACTCACAGGCTCTTAGAGCCGGAAAATGCACCAGTTGGATCTGCAACGGAACTCACAGACTCTTAGAGCGAGAAAACCGCTGATTTGTCCACCGATGTCCTCTGTAAGAGCGCCTGAGTTCCGTTAGATTTTAAACTAACCCGTTTTTCCTCTGTAAGCGTCGCTGAGTTCCGTTACGCTGGAGCCGAGACGAGGAGCCCGCTCCTTAATACGGCTTGGCAACCTCCACCCGGCGGCTCACGCCCTGGTACGTAAAGTATAAGTGGACCCCATGTCCCTGGTCATCCATAAAATACGACACATAATCCTGCATCCCCGCCTTGCGCGGCGTCAGCAGGGTCACAATCCGGTGGCTTGCCGCCTCCCGGGTGGACGCCGCCAGATGCCAGTGGGTCGGCTGCCCTTCCCATTCCGCCGGATCAACACCGGCAAAGCCGCTCTCCTGGGACAGCGTCAGATCACCGGAGGAGCTGTACACGAAACGCCCTTCCATTTGGGCCTTGACCCCGTTGACCAGGAACGTCTGCCCCTTCAGCGTCATGGGATACAGCGTATGGAACAGCCAATCCACCTGGCCCGGCTGCGCCAAATCCACTGCATCCACAATCACCACGTAGGCGCTGTCCATCAGATAATATTCCCGTGTATACCGCCGAATATAGGGCACATGCTCCCGGTAGGCTTCCGTGGCGTTCATGGAGGTGTAGCTGACGCCGTCCCGGTGCCAAGCCTCCAGCACTGTCCCTGTTGCGGCCATATTTTTGGTTTTGTCCGTACCCGCATACTGTCCTTGGCCGTCGATGAGAATCACATTCTTGGAGCGGGTGGCCTTGCGCCACTGCATATGCATGGTGCTGTTAAACGCCACATAATACCCGCTTTCAATCGCCAGTGGCTCCCCGTAGGCATGGAGCAGGAACGCATTCTGGTCCCCGTGGCTGTGGCTGACGGAGCCGTAGCGGCTGCTTTTGGCCAGGAGCATGATATGCTCGGCCGGATCGTCCATCCGGTGGTGCATCGCCACCCAGCCCACGTCCTGGAACCACTTCACAGGCTCGGCCGCAAGGGGCGCTACCGCCTCCACCTGCGGGTAATCCCAACGGTACACCATTTCGTCGAAGCGGAAATCCCACCAGCCGTAATTGTAAAAAATCATCTGGCTGTCCGGGTTCATCTCCCGCGTCTGCTCATAGTACCACTGGTACAGGCCATTGCCCGTCACCCCGGCAAATTGCCGGATGTTGAAGCCCGTCTTCAGGTTCACCGGATCCCCCAGCGAGGACTGATCGCAGAAGCTGGCCCGGAGCGTATCCGGACTGAGGGTATATAAGGGGAAATCCCCGGTTTTGCGGAAAAAAGGACGGTCATAGAAGTTGATGCCGGTATACTTGCGGACCAAATTCAGTGCTTCCGTGACAAAGGCCATCTGGGTGGTCCAGTACATGGCCCCCTCCGCCCAGCCGCCGTCCTTGCCGCCCCAGGGGGTATACATCGCCGAAAAATACTCCAGCGCATAGTCCAGCCAATCCCGGGCTTCCTCTTCTTCGCCCAGCATGGCTGTGCAGCAGGGGATCAGCACAGAGGACAGAGAGCGGACCGCATGGCTATCATAGGGAACATGGTGAATTCGCGAGCGTTCAATCACATGGAAGGCCACCTGGCGGGTGCGTTCCAGCAGAACCCCGCGCATAAACACACGCTCCTCCTCCGACAGCTCCCCGTACAGCCAGTCATACCCCCAGGCCAACGCACCCGCCATGCGAAATGCAGCTTCGTCATTGTAATCCCGGTGGGTGGTGCCGTTGGGATTCCATGAGGCAGCATGGAGCAGCCACGCCTTGGCCTTCGCGATCAGCTCCGCGTCCTCCAGGACCACACCCGCCACCGCCAAATGCCGGATGGCATACAGCATCTCCTGACAGTCGATGTACATCTGCCGCCACAAGGAAGCCACCCGCTTGTTGTTCGGGTAGGGCTGCGGCTCCGCGATCAGCGGCCGCTCCGTCCAAGGCTGGACGGCTTCGGCCAGGAACCCGGCCCAGCCGGTGCCCTCGGGGTCCCGCTTCACCGTTTCGCGGAAGCGGGGCAGCTCCTCCGCCTGCAGCCACAGGCGGGGATGGGCCGTTGACGCAGCCGCATACCGGCTGTTGCGGGCGGGCAAGGGGGTCTCCGGCAGGCCGGGAGCCACGGTGAAGGCCCTGATTTTGCTCCATTCGGAGAGGCTGCCATTCTCTGCAACCAGGGCGTACCGCCAGTAGTAGCCGCCCGGGGCCAACGCCTCGTCCGGTGTAAACAGGTTATAAGGGATACCGGCATACTCCCGGGTCGTCTCCGGAGCAAAACCGGGGTCCGCCGATAATTGCAAGCGATAAGTGCCCCCCTCCAAAACCGGAGGCATCCAGGTATAGCGGGGCGGATTTTCGGCTATTTCTGTATGCTCCTCCGGGGCGTAAGCCACATCGAGCACACCGTTATGAGGCTGAAATAATGGTGTTGCCATAG
>JAEWAA010000569.1 GCA_023391955.1 Bacillota bacterium
GTCCAAGGATAATGTGGAGATCAAACGTGCGGATGAGCTGAATATTCCCATTATCCACCGGTCGGAGATGCTGGCCCGGCTTTTGAATACCAAGAAGGGCGTTGCGGTAGCAGGTGCCCACGGCAAAACCACCACCTCCTCCATGATCTCGCTGGTTCTGGAGCAGTGCGGAACGGATCCGACGTATATTATCGGGGGCGAAATCCTTAACCTCGGCAGCAACGCCAAGGCGGGCAAGGGCGATTATGTGGTGGCCGAAGCGGACGAAAGCGACGGCACCTTCCTGCAGTACCACCCCTACCTGGGTGTGGTCACTAACATTGAAGCGGATCATCTGGAGCATTACGACGGGGATTTCGAAAAGCTTAAAAGCGCTTATGCCCGTTTCCTGAGCCAAGTAAAAGCAGAGGGCAAGGCGGTGGTATGCGCCGACGATCCTTACATTGCAGCCATGCTTCCTGAGCTGGGCGGCAAGGCCGTCACCTACGGGCTGGGGGATGGAGCGGATTATTCCGCCCATGACCTGATTCTGGGTGACCGGAGAGTCCAGTTCACGGTTCATCATAAAGGCGAAATTCTGGGGACCATGAAGCTGTCCGTCCCCGGCAAGCATAATGTGTACAACGCCTTGGCGACCCTGATTGTCTGTCTGGATGCAGGCTTAAGCTTCAGCCAGATTGCAGAGGCTATTGTAGACTTCCGCGGCGCCAAACGCCGGTTTCAGGTGATGGGTGAATCGGGCGGTATCCTGGTGATTGACGATTATGCCCATCATCCTACCGAGATTGAAGCCACCATCAGCGCTGCCAAAGCAACAGGCAAACGGATTGTGGCTGTATTCCAGCCTCAGCGCTACACCCGGACCTTTTTCCTGCTGGACCAGTTCAGCAGAGCGTTCCCGGAAGCCGATGAAGTGGTGCTGACGGATATCTACAGCCCTGCGGGAGAGCAGCAGATCGAAGGCATCAGCTCCGCCCGGCTGGCCGGTCTGATCCGGGAGAACAGCAATCCCCAAGTGCGGCATCTGCCCACCAAGGATGATGTGTTCGACTATTTGCGGAGCACGGTAAAAAGCGGCGATTTGGTCATTACCATGGGCGCAGGCGACATTTGGAAGGTAGCCGACCAGCTGGCCAAGGACCTGCGGGCCCGGTACGGCGAGGAATAGCCGCCATGCTGCTATTTCCGCAGCACCGAAGTACATCATTGTGTTGCCGGAACACAGTTTGTCTGATACAATGGTAACAACTGACAGGCGAAGCACGCCCCGTAATCCCTCATGAAGAGGCGGTTCGGGGCGTTTTTGTTTTCACACTAAAAAATCGAAAACCGGGAGAGGATGCAGGATGCAGTACGAGCCCAAGCGCAAGCTTACGCCCCAAAGCAAGGAAACCGGCTGGACTGTGGAGGAGTATTATCAGCTGCCGGAGGAGGAGAATGTGCGGTACGAGCTGGTGAACGGCAGGCTGGAGCTGCTGTCTGCTCCATCCACCACCCACCAGCGGATCAGCCACCAGCTGGAACGGGTGATGACGGATGCTTGCGAGTCCGCTCATATCATAATTCATGCCCCGGTGGATGTGATTCTGGGAGAGGTAGAAACCCGTCAGCCGGATATTCTGATGGTACATCGCAGCCGGGCTTACATCATCGAGGAAAGGGCGGTTGTGGGTCCTCCCGATCTGGTGGTGGAAATTCTCTCCCCCGGCACCGCCAAGCGGGACCGGACCATGAAGCTGGAGTCTTATGCCCGGTTTGGTGTTCCCGAATACTGGATTGTGGATGCGGCCAATATGACCATCGAGCAGTATGTGCAGGCTGAGGAGGGCAGGCCGTACAGCCTGGCTAACCTGTTCGGAAGGGAGGATAAGGTGTTTTCCGAGCGGATGCCTTGTATAGGATTTGTCGTGGAAGAAGTATTGACGCTCCGGTAAATCACCCCCAGCCATCTATTTCCGTGTTCTAACTCTTCCATCTCTATCATAAAGTAAACTATCGATGAGTTGGACAAGGAGAGATACGGATGAATAAAGCAAGAATCACATACCGGTTTGACGGGGATAAGGACAAGCGGAATGATGGAGCGAATGATGCCGGGAACGGACGCGAGCCCAACAGAGTGATTCCTTTGTTCCAGGAGGAATACCAGGTGGTGGAGGAGCAGAAGGGTCCGGAGCCCGGGGGGACTGCCGGAAGCCAGGAGGACTATTGGCAGCAGAACGGCTCCGGCCGTTCCTCCCAGCAGCGGGAAATCCGGGACTATCAGAGCCTGAACCAGTATACGACGGATTTTGGCGCGTGGAGCAGCCCTTTCGATGCGGAAACCCAACGGATCGAGGACATGATCCGGGAGTCCAACGAACGGGAAGGCCGCCGTCCTATGGGAGACCCTATTTCGGGCCGTCCTGACGGCTACCGCTACAGAAGGCCGGAGGGCCGGACAGCCGCCGGGGACAGCCGCAGCCACCGGGAGCCGCTGCGCGACACGCCGAATCTGCCTGCGGATGAGGAATGGCTGCGGGAGGACGGCGCTCCCGGCTTTGACGGGGACCGGCAGCCGGAGGGACCTTATGTGCGGCGCCGGACAGTCCGTTGGGACCAGGAGGCTGAGGACCGCAACGATCCTGACGGCCCCACCTGGGGCGGCCCGGCCTGGGATGGGCCGGAGGTCAGCGGTCCCCGGTATGTGCGACATAACCGCACCCCATGGCTGAAAATCACCGCTGCGATCGCCGGGGCTGCGGTGACCGGGGTGATGCTGGGTTTCCTGGCGCTGTCCTTGTTCAATGGCCCGGATGATACAAGCGGCGGCAGCACCACCCAGACGGCCCAGAATCCCGCCGGCCAGGCGCAGAACGCACTGCCGGTGAACGGCACCGTCCAGAATGCCGCGGGCGGCACCACCGCAGGGGCTGGGGCAGCAGCTTCCTCCGGCAAGGAGATCGCTATGGCGTATGCGGGCAAAACCTACTCGCTGCTCCAAAACGGGACCTTCTCCGCCCAGCAGGGAGCTGATCAGGCCAAAAGCGACCTTCTGAAAAAGGGTCTCGCCGCAGCCAGTGAACAAACAGACAAATATTATGTATTCGCCGGTATGGCAGCCGATAAGGAAAGCGCTGTGACCCTGGGCAATCAGCTCAAGGAAAAAAGCAAGCTGGACATTTACGTGAAGGCCTATGCGGTTCCCGCCGTAAGCAAGGTCCGTTGGAACGGCAACGGCGACACGTTGAAATCCTAT
>JAEWAA010000396.1 GCA_023391955.1 Bacillota bacterium
ATCCCTTCACACTGCCCATAACCAGACCCTTCATGAAATACTTCTGCAGGAAGGGGTACAGCACCAGAACCGGGAATGCGGCCAGGAATACCTGGGCGGCCTTGAAGGTGCGGTCGGAAATTTTGGAGATATCCAGCAGCTCATTGGTCGGCACCATACTGGGATCATTGCCGATGACAATTGTCTGCAGATAGCTTTGCAGCGGATAATTGGCAGGCGAGTTCATATAGATCAGGCCGTCAAACCAGGAATTCCAATGCCCCACGACCATAAACAGAGTAATGGTGGCGATAGCGGGTTTGGACAAGGGGATATAGATGCTCCACAGCACCCGCCAATGTCCCGCTCCGTCGATATAGGCGGCTTCCTCAATCTCCTTGGGCAGATTGCGGAAGAAGTTCATCAATAGAATCACATTGAATACGGAAATCGCTCCGGGCAGCACCAAGGCCCACATGGTGTCCAGCATTCCCAGCGCCTTGATGGTCATATAGGAGGGAATCAGGCCCCCGTGGAACATCATCGTCACGATGAAGAACCAGGCATACACGGTCCGCGAGCTGAAGGATCGTTTCTCCTTGGCCAGCGGGAATGCGGTCAGCACCGTCACCACAATGCTGATGACATAGCCCAATGCCACCCGCTGCAGTGAAACGAAAGCAGCCGTCATAAACTCCGCCTTGCCCAACGCATGCTTATACGATGCCAGGGTAAAATTCACCGGCCACAGCTTTACTTCTCCTGCGGCGGCGGAGCTGCTTGCGCTCATGGAAATCGCCAACACGTTAACAAGCGGCAGGATACACGCAATGGCCATTACAGCCAGTACCACACAGTTGATTACAAGAAAAGCCCTTCTGCCAGCCGTGAGCTTGTGCACGTCTTTTCCCCCCTCCTAAAAGATCCGGTAGCCGGCATATTTGCCCGCCAGGAAATTGGATAAGGTAATCAGCCCTAAGGCAATCACCGATTTAAACAGGCCCACCGCCGTGGCTACCCCGTACTGGGCATCAATTAAGCCGATCCGGTACACCATGGTATCCAGGATGTCGCCGGTGCTGTATACCATCGGGCTGTACAGATTGAACACCTGGTCGAAGCCGGCGTTCAGGACATTGCCCAGGCTCAGCACAGCCATCAGGGTTACAATCGGCATAATGCCGGGCAGGGTGACGTGCAGGGTCTGCTTCCAGCGGTTGGCGCCGTCCACAATGGCCGCTTCATACAGGTGGAGATCGATAGCCGTCAGCGCCGCCAGATACACGATGGTGCTATAGCCGAATTCCTTCCACGTATTGGAGAGGACCAGGGTGAAGGGGAACCATTTTTCATTGCCCAGGAAGAAAATCGGATCAATACCGAAGAAGCCCAAAGCCTGGTTGACGATGCCGTTGGTAGGCGACAATATATCGATCAGGATGCCCCCGAGAATAACCCATGACAGGAAGTACGGGAAATAAATAATGGTTTGGATGGTCCGTTTGAAGGAATTGCTGATTACCTCGTTCAGCAGCAAGGCCACAATAATGGGCACAATAAGTCCTGCAATAATTTTCATCACGGCGATAAAAATGGTATTCCACAGCACGCTGGTAAAGTTGGGAAGATTAAAGAGGTAATGAAAGTTGTCCAGCCCGATCCATTTGGAGTTGAAGATGCCCCTGGACGGAACGAATTTCTGGAAGGCGATGACGATGCCTCCGATGGGGATATAGTGAAACAGCACCGACAGGATAACACCTGGCAGCAGCATGATATGCAGCGGGATTTCCTGCAGTTTTTTTCTTCGGGTATTGCTTGCCATATGGCTCCCTCCATCCGTAATTGCCGTCTCTTGAACAGACAGAGGGGAACCGGAATTGTTCCCCTCCGCACCATTATTCGTTTCCGGCAAGCTTTATTTGTTTTTGGCGGCCCACTCGTTGATTTCCTTGGTAATTTGGTCGCCGCCCAGCTTCTTCCAATCGTCCACGAACTTGTCGAAGGAATCCACGGATTCACCCATGAGAATCTTGGTGAACACTTCCTCCTCCATCTTCTGGAGGGTGGCACTTTTCTCCACCATGGTCGCTGTCGGCGAGCTGTAGAAGGCATCCAGAATATAGTTGTCATCCTTCACATACTGCTCGATGACATCAAAGCTGCTGGGAGTGCCGAATACCCGCTCCGTGCCCCAGTTGGCCTTGTTCCCCTTGCGGAAATCCAGCACCTTGTCGTAGTAGCCCTTTTCTTCTGCGCTGAGCTTGGAGGCGTCGTTTGCGCTGATGGACTTCACCACATTCTGGTGGGCAATCAGGTTCTTGTTGGCCGGCTGCGGCAGAAGGAGACCATAGAGCCATACGGGAACGTTGGTTTTGCTGTGGCTGAATTCCGGTCTGGCCGGAACAGCCGGGTCATACCCCGCCATAACGGAGTTGAGGATCTTGATGATAGCCTCGGGATTTTTGCTCTTTTTGCTGACACCGTAGTAGATGGTAACGGGCATTTTGCCCATGGGAACGGCCTTCTTGCTATCGATGGAAGCCAGAGGAATGGCCTTCCACTCGGCCTTGGGATCGTTGTCGATATTCTTCTGGATAATGGACAGCGGCGCGGACATGGAGCCGTAGAAAATACCTACCTTGCCGCCGACCACCGATTCGGTGACCTTGGCCCGGTCCTTTATGCCGAATTCCTTGTCCAGCAGGCCCTGCTTATACATGGTCTGGAGCTGGCGCAGCGCCTCCTTCACCTGGGGCTGGGTGCTGCCGTAAACCACGTTGCCCTTGTCATCCTTCACCCACTTGCCGGGATAGGCATGATAGCCGGAGAAGAAGCCCGAGGTGCCGAAGTGGGAATCCGTCAGGAAGGTTTTGGTGAAGGCCAGGCCGAAGGTATCCGCCTTGCCGTTGCCGTCCGGGTCCTTTTGTGTAAACGCTTCCGCTACAGCGAATACGTCCTGCAGCGTTTTGGGCTCGGACAGTCCCAGCTTGGTGAGCCAGTCGGTGCGCACATACAGGATCGGCAGGCCGTCCACTGCGGAGGCCGTTTGCGGGATGGCCATCAGCTTGCCGCCGATTTTGGCGGTGTTGAAGCTTTTCATATCCTGCTGGAGAATGCTCTTGGTGATGGGTGTGGCATATTTTTCGAACAGATCCGTGAGATCATACAGCATGTCGTTTTCCGCCAGGTCCGTCAGCTGTTTGTTCTTCAGCCACATGACGTCCGCCGTATCTCCGGAGGCAATGGAAACGCTCAGCTTCTGGTCGAATTGCTCCACCGGTACGGTCCATTTGTATTTCAGCTTAATGCCCAGCTCATCCTCGTACATCTTGGTGTAAATGTTGTTGTCGATGGTGTCCCCGTTTTCATACTGGTAGGTAGACTCCGTGTAGCGCCAGGCGGTAATATCCACCGGCGTGTCGTACTTCTTGGCAATATCCAGCGCAGGAGCAGCGGACGCGCCGGAGGAAGCGGCAGGCTTGGCTTCCCCGTCGCTCTTGCCGCAGGCGCTTAAGACCAGCAGGCCCGCCGTGGCGGCAAGTGCAATCGGTTTCATTTTGTTTGCCATTTGTGTTTTGACCTCCCCGATTCATGTGTGGTGGTGACACTTTCATCATACGTTCTCCCGGGCCAGGACATCTACAATCACCTGTTTACATTCCATTCCGTTATTGACTAGATAGCTCAGCACGATACTCCTGGGGGGTTTTTTGGGTATATCGGCGGAAGGAGCGGGTGAAGTTGGCAGACGAGTTGTAGCCTACCTGCTCCGCTACCTCCTGGATTTTCATATCGGGGGAGCGCAGCAGCTCCATGGCTTTATTCATGCGGGAGGAATTGATGTAATCCGACAAATTCAGACCCGTTTCCTGCTTGAACAGCCGGGAAAGATAGGACGGATTGAAGTATACCAGCTCCGCCAGACGGACCAGGGAAAGCTCGTCGGGATTGTCCAGATGCTGCTGGACATGCCGCTGGACAGCACTGATGATGGTTTGGGCCCGCCGCTCCTGCTCCACATGCTGCAGATCAAACAGCATGGTCCCCACTGAAGCCAGATACTGCACCGCATCGGCCCAGGAGCTATGGCTGCCTGGCTGCATCAGCCGGTTCAGCTCCGCATTGGCGGCACGCTCCACCAGATTCCAGCGGTTCAGATAAGACAGATAGATCAGCGCAATGGAAAAATACAGCTCCTGCCCGGGAATATGCTGCATATCAATTCCGTTTTTGCCCTCGGTCAGCTCGGACAGGATACGTCCGAATTCATCCCGGTGCCCATGCTCCAGGCTGTCAGCCAGCCGGTCCAACAGGGATTGCCGCACATGCTTCATCTCCCGCGGATGCTGGGCCGGGCGCTGCAGCTCCCGCTCCAGGATATGCTTGTCCAGGAGCAGCATTCCGCTGCCTTGGCCGATGCGGTAATTAACCAGCATATTAAGCATGGAGAACCGTTCCCCCACCTGGTCCAGCTGAACCGGGCTGTCATCCAGGGCAAAGGAAATCAGCGCCCCCATCGACTCCCGGCAGGCCGCCTGGATCAGCTCCACATTCCCCGTCACAAACATACGCAGCGCCTGCCGGCCGCCCTCCAACCCCGTCTGCGGGTCGGGCTCACCCTGCTCCTGTATCAGCCAGACCAGGTCGGTGTTGTCCACCACCACATGGGCCAGCCTTGCCCGCGCGGAGAGATACTGCTCGGCAATCAGCCGGATGCTGAACAGCAGATGGCTTTTCTCCGAATAGGACATTCCCCCGGGAAGGCTGTTCAGCCGCCCCAGCATCATCAGCACCGGTTTGCCGGCGTCCAGAGGAATACCCAGCTCCTCGAACTGCTTCCGGCTGATGTCCTCCCGGTGATGCAGACCCTTCACAATCCCATGCAGATAATCCCGCTGCAAAAGCTCCCTTGCCGCTCCCAATCTCACCTCCGCCTGCTCCAGAAGCGCCTCCGCCTTCAGCTCGGAGTCCAGATCCGCCAGGGTTTGCTCCACCACCTGGATAATCCGGTCATACCCTTCAGTTTTCAGCAGATAGCCTACGCTGTCATATTGGATGGCGGTATAGATATACGAGAACTCATTATGTCCCGTCAAAAAAATCACCCTGCACTTGGGCCACATGCCGCGGATACGCTCCAGGAGCTGCAACCCGTCCATTTCCGGCATACGGATATCGCTCAGCACAATGTCAGGGCGCATCCGCTGGCACAGCTGCAGCGCCTCGGGGCCGGAGTAGGCCTTGTACAAATCCAGCTCCAGATGCTGCAAATTTTCGAACACTTCATACAACCCGTCGGTAATTATCGCCTCATCATCCACAATCAGCATCCGGTACATCTTAGCTTCCCCCATCCTTCGGATAAATGGTCATCATTACCCTCAGCCCCTGCTGCTCGCCCGTCTCCAGGTGCAGGCCGCTCCTCGCGCCGAATTTCATGCCGATTCGCTGGTGGATATTGAGCAAGGCCGTGGTTTCCACCGTTCCGTCACTGCCGTTCAGCTCCCGGTTTAAGGCGGCCGTCTGAAGGTCGTCCATCTGTCCCCCGTTGTCCTCTACAATCAGGAGCAGGCGATCCTCGTCCTTTTCGAAGCTGACACACAAA
>JAEWAA010000405.1 GCA_023391955.1 Bacillota bacterium
CTGCAGACCCGACACTGCCGTATCCCCGTAATTCCAGACCCGCACGTGGAAAATACCTGTTTTTTCCTCGCCCAGCCGTTCTCCCTTCACCGTCAGGATCGTGGAACCCTCCCCATGCGCAGTCAAAACACCGTCCTCCGTTACGGAGGCGACTGCAGGATCGGATACGGCAAACACCGCATTGCCCAGCTCCACCGTATTGCCGAAGAAGGTTTTGCCCAAAACCTCAAGGGACTGGGTTGTACCGGAGCGCACCGCCAAAACATGGCCTGCCACATCCTTCAATTCCACCTCGGACAAGGTGTCCCCCACCGTCACCTCCGCTTCCAGTGTACGCAGCATGGATGCATTCAGGATATGGATGAGGACGGTTGTTTTCCCGACTGCAACCCCTCTGACCCGCCCGGAGGCGTCCACCGCTGCCACAGAAGGATTCAACGATTCATAATAGATCGTGCTGCTATCCAGGCTCTGGGGCATATCCTTGCCGTCCCTTGCCTCCACCACAACTTGCCCGCCTCCGCCAACCGCCAGATCCAGCCGCTCCGTAGACCAACGGCGCACCTCGCCACGGACTACACCCGCATAAGCAGACTCCAGCCCCGCCCTGGCCATAATGCTACGTGCCTCCTCCGGCCACTGTCCGTCTGCTACCATTTGGTTGCCGGACTCATAAACATCAATGGCGTTATTAACAAAAACAGACTCCGTCATATAATTGTTCACCAGATCCAGGTTATGGATGCTGGCCTTGTAGGCCTGGGCCCATCGTTTGGAGCTATGCCAGGGTGGCGATTCGGAAAGATCGATGACGTTATTTTCATAGCGCCAGTACGTGGTGCCTTCATCCGCATACAGTGCTGCGCTG
The DNA here is from genome assembly GCA_023391955.1 of Bacillota bacterium. GTDB lineage: Bacteria > Bacillota > Bacilli > Paenibacillales > NBRC-103111 > Paenibacillus_AR. The sequence continues at coordinate 869 of JAEWAA010000405.1, forward strand.
TCGTCCATCTGGTTGCGGATATAATTGCCCTTCACCAGGTTCTTGTTCTCCGCCGTTCCACCGGAAGCTCCTAGGCTGTAGATGGCTCCGCCGTCCCGCAGACCCTTGCCCATCAGATCGTAGATAAAATTGTTTTCAATCCTCACATTCCGCAGCACCGGGGTAAAAAGCTTATCCCAGCCATACCCGATATGCGTGCCGCTGTAAGGGATGTTGTAGATTTCATTGTGGCTGATATCCATATACTCGGGAAAACCCGCCGAAATAGCCGACGACGACTTATAGTCCACCCCGATATCGTGGATGAGATTGTTGACCACATCGTTGTTTTTCATGATCTTCCGGTGGTCCGCCGGATTGTAGTTTTCCCGGTCAGAGCTGTTGGGCTCCCCCACACTGACGGCGTTGCCAGAGATGTCATAGAAGCGGTTGGCACGGATGAGGCTGTTCTGCACCGCCGTATTCATCCGCACAGCGGTAATCCCCAGCCGGGAAAAATCATTGCCTTCAAAATTGACCGTATTGGCATAGCTCAAATCAATAGCCGCGTCCGGCATATAATCCGGTGTTCCGGAGTAGCGCAAATAGTTATTTTGGGCATCGGAATGGCCGTATTCGCTGCTGGGCCGCATCCAGGTGGTGTAGCTGAAATGCAGATTGCGAAACTCCAGGTTGCGGACGGGGTTATCTGCCGACTCGCCACGGATGTCGAGCAGCTTTTCCAGCACAGGTGCCACAATGGACGAGGTGCTCATATTTTCCCAAGCGCGCGGTTTGTAAAACAGCTTGCCCGCCTGTTCATCCAGATACCATTCACCCGGTTCATCCAACAGCTCCAAAGCATTTTCGTAGGTGACGGGAACGGTAGCGGAGGTTAATCCACGGTTACGGACCGCGTCCCAGGCCGGCTGGTCCAAGGTCAGCTGCGCTTTTCCTTCGGAGGTGAGTGAAACTGATGTAACACCTACGCGGGAATTGGTCCACAAATCATTAAAAACCAATTCCAGATCATCAGGTGTGGCAAAAGCGGCAAGTGCCGGGTCATCGGAAGTATAACCCGCATCTGTTTTGACGGGGTTGGTCAATCCCCCTGTGCTGGAAGCCCGGACAGCCCGGAAACCGTCCACAAACAGCTGGCGGGTCCGCAGACCGGCAGCATCGGCGGTATAAATGCCTTTTTCCGCATCGTACATCGACCAGCCGGTTACCTTCATGCCGCCGCTTACCAGCGCCTCCTCACCCGGATAGCTCCGGTAGGTGACAAAATACCCGTTTTCACCCGAGTCCTGCGGCGTAAAGGTCAACACCTCCGGCAGCACATAGGTGCCGCCCCGGAGCAGAACCTCAACATCCCCGGCCATGCCGTTTTTGAGAGCGCGTACCGCTTCCTGTGCCTTGGTAATGGTTTGGTAAGGAGCCGCCTCCGTACCCGGGTTGGTATCCGCTCCGCTCGGGGATACATACAGCCGGTGCGCCACATTGCGGGCCACTACCGTTACTTCCGTTTCCCCGCGAACCAATCCGTTGGGACTGGTAGCATATACCTTCACCTTGCCAGCGGAAACGCCCGTTAATTCGCCATAATGGTCAATGGAGGCAATCTGCGGGTCCGAGGTGCTCCATGTGATAAATTGGTCTGTGGTATGGGCAGGCAGGATAGCAGCCTGAAGCAGGACCCGTGAACCAACAGGCACGCCGGCTGCCACTGTCCCGATATCAATCGAGCTGATCGGCTCCGCAAAAACCCGCACCACAGCCGTCGCCGGCGGCTCCCCGGCAAGCTCCTCCGGCGTTACGGAAATCACAGTTTCTCCTGGCGTTAGGGCGGTTACCATTCCGCTGTTCGTCACCGTTGCCACCCCGGGATGGCTGGAGGTCCAGACGGCATTCCGGTTGGTGGCGTCAGCCGGATGGAAGACCAGCTCTAGCGGCTGGCTGGTGTTGGCGGCAATATCGTAGCTCTGCTTGGAGAAGGAAGCGCTTTCCAATTTCTTGTAGGAGTAGACATGGAACTCGTCAAAATAGACGGTGCCGATGCTGTCCTTGAAGAAGCCCATGGACATCTTGTCGAAGGTGCCTGTTGCTTTAAGCGGCTCCCCGGACAGCTTTTGCACATCGTTAATGTAAAAATCGTAAGTACCCGCTTCCGTATCCAATGCGATGCGGATGGTATACCAGGTCCCCGCCTGATAGTCCTCCAGCCCGGTCCAGGCGCTGGCGCCCGCCTTCATGTAGGAGATTTTCCCGCCGTTTAAGGCAAATTGGGCCAGGTTGACGGAGCCGGCATTGATATAGGGCAAATAAATCACCGCATTGGTCTGCTCCGCCCGGAACTGGTAGGTCAACACACTCTTGGGAGTGGCGCCGGTGAAGGAGCGGGAAATGGTGTAGGTGGCGCTGCGTTTGGCGGATTGGGAATAAGCCAGCGCCCGCCCCGGATGACCGTCCACCTCCTGGACGGACACAGCAATTTCCGGGTGGGAGGCGATGCTCCAGCCGGAGGGTTTGCCGCCGATGGCGGCAGCATCGAAGGTATCGGCCATGACGTTGCCTGTTGCCGCCGACGCGGTTTGCAGCGAAAGGCCGGAACCAGATATAAACCGGGAAATGGGAGCAATTCCCGAAAACGGAGCAAATCCGGTCAAGAGCATTAATACAGATAAGAAAGCGCATACAAATGTCCGTGAAATTGAAGATACCTTTACTGGAGTGGTGCGAGTTACTGATTTGGTGCGAGTAACCATAATTCACTCTCCTTTAGATAATTTGGTTTTATGCCTCCATAGTGGCGAGCTGAACTCGGTTTTTCGAGTTTAATCCACCCTCCAGACCCTTCCGGAGCGATTTCTACTCGGTTTTTCGAGTTTAATCCACCCTCCAGACCCCTTCGGAGCGATTTCTACTCGGTTTTTCGAGTATAACCCACCACTTCGGCCTCTCTGAGATGATTTATACTCGGTTTTTCGAGTATAACCCGTCCCTCTTCCACTCCACCCCCGCCTCAGCAGGACGCACCCAGCTTGCGGGCACGTCCTCCTGCCTCTCTACGCGGGGCCGCTTACGCGAAAATGTGGTACGGATCAGCGTACAGCTCCGCAACCGGCTGGCCATCCAGCAAAAGTGTGCACCGTCTGGGCATGGCACCCGCCACTTTACGCGGCACCTCTGCCTCCGGTTCAGTCAAATCACGGAGGGTATACCGGTTGAGGTAGGCCTCCAGCTCCTCCGCACCTGCTTCCCCGTCCACGGCCACCACCGCCCAGCCGGCCTCCAGCCTCCAGCTTTCCAGCCGGGCCGCTTCCGCCCGGGAGCTCAGCACCTGGCGCAGCCTCAGGGTGTCACCGTCCATCACCACAGCCACAGGCTGCTGCTTTCTCTCCGCATCCTCCGCAGCCAGCCCCATCAGGGCGGTTACTGCAACGGCGGCATGGGGATAACGCAGCACATGCCACAGCCGGCTGCCCGCCTCAGTCGCAATCGTCTCCAATTTCCCGTCGAAACGGTGGACCACCCACTCATCCGCCAGCTCCTTCACCTGGTTATTCACCCGGTTCATGCTGCGAAGCACCAGCGCTGCATTTTCCCGCTGAGAGGAAACCGTCTGTACGTCCGGATAAATGCTTTCTTTAAATAATGCCGGGCTGAGATATCCGCCATGGAAATCATGCGTAGGATGGGTGCGGATGGACTCCCCCTCGTCCACATACCATCGCAGATACGACACCTGTTTGTCCTTTACGCTAAAGCTTACAGGAAAGGACTGCCACCCCAGACCCCAGGTTGGCCATTGATACGAGCCCGGAATCACCGGAAAACGGCTTAGGCTGCCCAAGCGGACATTCCCGCCGATCCAGCTGTAGGCGCGGGCATCGTCAAACACCCTCTCCTCCCGGACGCGCGGCAGTAACTGCTCCTCCTGCGCCCGGATCCCCGCCGCAAGCTCCGGCTCCAGCAGCAGCAAGGAAACCAGATCATTCAAGTTGAAGGTGTCACCGCTCATATCGGCAAAATCCCGTACTCCCGCTGCCGCCCACAGCAGGCTTTTGCGGATGGTTTCGCCCTTGAAGTTATAACTCCGGATGGCGGGCACAATCTCTTCCCCGGCATGAAACCGGAGAATCTCCTTCAGCTCCTCCATCCTGGCGGCTAGCCGTCCGGTCAGTTCCTCATCCCTGCCGCCAATGGCCCGCATGGCAATCCGAAGCGCATTCATCATAACGCTCTGGTATACCAGACTCAGGTTTTCTCCCCAGCCCCAGCCCCGCCGGGCGGTATAATCCTCCCACCGGCGGAAGAACTCCACACCCTCCCGGGCGTAGTGCTCCTCCCCCGACAGCACGGATGCAGCCAACAACATAGCCCCGTCGCTCATAATCTTATTGGGGTAATAAATTTCGGGATGGGCGCATTCGTGGCTGAACCAGACGGCGGCATGGCCCAGCATCCGGTCCATCAGCTCCACATGTTCTGCGGGAAAAACATCCGGAACGCATAACCGCACCGTCACCAGCGGCATCAGGATAAAAAACGCCGCATTGGAGTCCTGGATTTCCGCCTCTTCCCGGTACCAACGGAAGCCTCCGTAGTGGGGATGCGCCGGGTCGGTAATCTGCAGCTCCGCCACCGCCTGCAGTATTTCCAACCCCTTCTCAGCCGGAAGCTGTCCGGTTAGCATTCCGAAGGTATAAAATCCGGCTGAGTAACGCCCCTCATGGCAATAAGGCAAATGGGCAACCTGGCGCGTATGCCCAGGCCGGTCATACCGGACAAGCCCCTCTTCCAGCACGGCCTCGTGCAGAGCCGCCTCAAAGCTGCGCTCCAGAACTGCCTTTACTTCACTGTTCATCCTTGCTCCTCCTTACGTGCAGCAGAAAGGCGCACCCTGCGGTCCGCCCTTCTGGCTCATCATGCTGCTGGTTTATTTCTTCTGGGCTGCTGCCATTTTGTAGATATCCGCCATCAGGATCGCGGTGCCCTTGTTTTCGTCGTACCACTTGGCATAGAAATCATCCACCTTGGTACCGCCCGCTTTTTCCCAGGCTGCCTTGGCATCGGTAATGAACTGATCCACACTGTAGCTTTTGCCGCTGACAATGGTTTTGTTCGCTGCATCCAGAATCGTCTTATTGGCATTGGTGTTGATGGTAGCCAAGTCCTGAGGCAGGTTGGGCAGGTATGCCTTTTGGGTAATGCCCACCATCGGCGCTTTTTCATTGATGTACAGGGTTCTGGCCTGCTTCACCAGCTCGCCCAGCTCCTTCTCGGTAGGAGTCGGATTCACCTTGTTGTCCAAACCGTAGCAAGGACCGACGATAGGCTGAAGCATGTTCATATCCCGGTTGTAGTCCCGCTCCTTCTTGTTCTTGTCAGCATCGATGACCTGGGCGCAGCCGTTGCTGGTAGGCGTGTAGTGGACACCCTCCATGCCAAACTCGATGGTTTTGGTGAATTTCTCGGTGACCATAAAGTCGATTTGGCGCATAACCGCTTCCGGGTCCTTGGTAGCCGCGTTGACCATCCCCGTCATTTGGATGGGGTTGCTGGACAGAGGGCTGAACTGGCCGAATTCGGTTTTTGGCAGCGGGATGATAGCAATTTCAGCTGTAGGCACATTCTTTTTCAGGGTTTCGTAGATGGTAATATCCGCCCCGTTGCCGCCGTAAATCCCCAGCTTGCCGGTAATCCAGGCCTGCTTCTGCTTCTCGCCGTTTTTGTCGGTTACGAAGTCCTTATCAACAACGCCCGACTCGTACAGATCCTTCTGGAAGCCGATGGCTGCTTTAATCCGGTCCCAATTGTGAACAACCTTGTCATTTTCCAGAATCCACGGAACCTGGTCTGTGCCGAACAGTGTGAATCCGGTTCCAAACATATGGTTAAGCACAATGCCGGAAACGAAGCTCAATCCGATGCCTTGGGTATCCGCCTTGCTGTTGCCGTCCGGGTCCTGGGTGGTGAAGGCCTTGGCTACTTCAAGCAGCTCCGCCGGGGTGGTGGGGGTCTTCAGATTCAGCTTCTTCAACCAGTCGCTGCGGATAAAAAGGTAATGCTGCGGGTTAACATCCATCGGGCGGCCTACCGTGTAAAGTTTGCCGTCAGCCATGGTGCCCGCTTTTTTCAGGGCCGGATATTTCTCCAGCACCGCTTTGTATTCCTTGCTGCTTTTGTTGATCAGGTCATCCAGGGGCAAAAGCTGCTTCTGGTTGTAAAGCTGACCTTGATAAGCGGTATCGTATTCAAAGATCAGGTCCGGCGCGGAGCCCGAGGCAAACAGCACGTTGAACTTCTGCAGGGATTCGATCCGGGGAACGGTTACATATTTCACGTCGTTGGGGCCGTTTTCGTTCACCCACTTGGTCCAGCGGTTGTTGTCCATGGTGCCTTCTTCGGCAGGGACTGTGCCCCGGTCGTACAGGGAAATGCTGATGGAGCCGCGTTTGGCCGGAGCTGTACTGGATGTCCCGCTGCTGGCGTTGGGGCTGGTATCGGATGCACCCTTATTGTCATCACCGCAAGCGGCGGCAGTTAATGCTAACGTAACGGCTGCGGCAGTTACGGCCGTGGATTTCAACCATGTCTTTTTACTCATAATCTGTAATGACCTCCCTTAATGTCCTCATTATTGTAGTACAGCGAGGCTTGTATTGCTTGTTTTCTAACTCTTCTTTCTTTACTCCCGCGGAGTCGGGCGGGCAGTCTTGTTGGCGGAGCCATTTTCAGCGGAATGACTGGAAGGATAATAGATGGCTTGAGGGCGAGTTTTTTGGCGGCTTTGAAACCGAAAATTTCAAATCAAATCAAAGCCGACAAAACGTGTTTGAGCCTCCAAGACATCTATTTCCGGGAAGGAATGCAGCCTTAGAAAATGGGTTAAATGGGTTTGCCATGAAAGCTGCCACTGTCCGACTACCCCTTGATGGCCCCAATCATCACCCCCTTAACAAAATACCGTTGCAGAAGCGGATACACAATCAGCATGGGAATCACCATAATCATAATCCCCGCCGCCTTGATGCCCTCCGGTGTAATATTGCTGACCTCCTCCTGATTCATCATGTTGAGCTCCTGAAGCACCGACTGGCTTTTGATCATCTGCTGGATCAGCACCGTCATGTTGTACTTGTCGGCACTGTTCATATAGATCAGCACGTTGAAGAAGGCATTCCAATAATGCACCCCGTAGAAGAGGGCGATGGTGGCGATCATCGGCACCGACAGCGGCAGCATAATCCGCAGCAGCACCCTCCACTCTCCCGCACCGTCCATCCGGGCGGCCTCCACCAGTTCATCGGGAATACTTTCGAAGAAGGAACGCATAATCAGCATGTTGTACGTGCTTACCAGAGCGGGCAGCCACAAGGCGCCATAGGAATCCACCAGGCCCAGCTGTTTGATCACCAGATAGGTGGGGATCAGACCGCCGTTGAACAGCATGGTGAACACAATCACCAGCGTCAGATAACGCCGACCATAGAACCAGCTCCGGGACAGGGGATACGCCGCGAACACGGTGAAGATCATGCTCAGGACCACACCCACCACCGTAATTTTCACATTGTTAAAAAAAGCATTCACAATCGGCGTGCCGTCGAACAGCAGCTTATAAGATTCCGTAGTAACATCCACCGGCCAGAAGGTGACGAAGCCGGAGAGCACCGCATCCTTGCCGCTCAGCGAAACGGAGGCCAGATTCAGAAGCGGCAGCAGGCAGATGAGGCCGGCCAAGGATAAGAGGAAGTAGTTGACGCCATAAAAAACTTTTTCTCCCGTTGTGTATTTCATTGTAAGCCTCCGTCTACCATAGGGATTTGTTAAAGCGCTTGGCAATGGCGTTGGTCAGGATCACCAGGCTGAAAGCAACCAGGGATTCGAACAAGCCCAGCGCAGTGGTCAAGCTGAATTGGCCGCCCTGCAGGCCGATTTGGTAAATGTAGGTGCTGATGACCTCGGATATATTGGAGACGATGGGGTTCTGCAGCACGTAGATCTGATCGAAGCCCACCTCCATAACACGGCCCATGGCCAGAATCAGCATGATCACAATGGTGGGGCTGATGCCAGGCAGGGTCACATGCCACATCTGCTTGAACTTGCCTGCGCCGTCCATGCCGGCAGCTTCATACAGGCTGGGATCGATGGTGGTCAGTGCGGCCAGATAGATAATGGCGTTGAAGCCCGTATCCTTCCAGATGCCCGAACCCAGAAACAGAGAAATCCATGACCATTCCTTAAACAGAAAGGCGAAGGGTTCCGCTCCCGTCAGCCTTCCCATCACGCTGTTGACGACACCGCTTTGGGCGAACAGGGTAATGACGATACCGCCGACAATAACCCAGGAGAAGAAGTAGGGCAGGTACACCAGCGTTTGTACGATTTTTTTGAACCACATCTTCCGGACCTCATTCAACATAATGGCCAGCGCGATGGGAAACGGAAAACTGATGAACACGGATAACAAGCTCAGCATTAAGGTGTTGCGGATAATCTGGACGGATTGGGCTTGGGTGAACAGATTGCGAAAGTTCTCCAGACCAACCCAGGGAC
>JAEWAA010000411.1 GCA_023391955.1 Bacillota bacterium
TCCGTTTTCCGGGTAGGCCAGCGCACCAACTCACCCGTGGGACTGCGCACCTCGAAGCTGCCGAGGCAGTGGATGGTTGCCTGATGAACAGGCTCGGGAGGTGCTGATCCGCCCGGACTTCCCGTCCGGTCGGCCTCCTTCAGCAGGCGGGTGGTAATCCGGTCGATGGCACTGGTCATCACCGGCTTCAATATATAATCGAAGGCGAAGACCCGGAACGCCTCCAGGGCGTATTCCTTATACGCGGTGGTGAAGACGATGCGTGTGCCCTCGCAGCATTCGTTCAGCCTTTGGGCCAGCTCAATCCCGGACAGCTTGGGCATCTCCACATCCAGGAAGGCGATGTCCGGCTTAAGCTCCGGCAGCTTCTCCAATGCCTCCAGCGGATTGTTGAAGGCGCCGATAATCCGGCAGTGCGGGTTGCGGCCCACAACCACCTTCATCAGCTCCAGAATGGGCTTTTCATCCTCCACAATGACTACCGTGAACATTCCCTTCTCCCCCTCTCCCACGTTTTATTCCTCCTCATCCCGCGGCAGCCGCATAACGATCCTGGTGCCCCTGCCCGGCTCGGAGGCAATCTGCAGGGAGGCGCCGGGAATGGATTCCAGGCGGCGCCGGATATTGAGAATCCCGATGCCGACACCGTCGCCCGGTCTGCCTGCTCCCGTAATCCGGACGAGAACCTCCTGCGGGATGCCGGTGCCGTCGTCCTCAACGGTTACGCGCACACCTCCCTCATCCTTCTCCACCGTCAGGCTTACGGTCCCCCTGCCGTCCTGGTCGAAGAAGCCGTGCCGGATGGCATTTTCCACGAAGGGCTGGATACAAAGGGACGGGATCGGAAATTCCTCCAGCTCTTTTTCCACATGGCTGACAAACTCGAACCGGTCGTCGAAGCGGGCGCGCTCAATGTCCACATAGGCTTCGATCAGCTCCAGCTCCCGGCTTAACGGCACCAGCAGCTCATGGCTGTCCACATCCAGAATATACCGCAGATACTGGCTGAGACGGGAGAGCAGATAAGCCGCCCTTTCCCCGTCGGTATAACAGAACGAGATTACACTGCTTAACGCATTGTACAGAAAATGCGGCTTGATCTGCGCCTGGTGGAACGCCAGCTCGTTGCGGATGGCCTCCTGGAAGGAGGATTTCATCGCCAGCAGTGTCTGGATCCGGGCCAGCATCGTTTCCCCCTCGAAGGGTTTGGTCACATAATCGTTGGCGCCTGCAGCCAGGCCCAACGCAACATCCTGGGAACGGTCCTTGGCCGTTGCGAACAGAATGGGCAGCGAAAGGATCGAATGCTGCTCCCGGAGCATCCGACACAGCTCGATGCCGGACATCTCGGGCATCATCACGTCCAGGATGATCAAGTCAATGTCCGGATGCCGGGCGATCTGGGCTAAGGCTTCCTTGGCGGACAAGGCGGACAGCAGATTGTAGGGATGGCGGCGCAGAATGTTCAGCAAGGTATAAATATTGGAGGGTTCGTCGTCCACGATGAGAATTGTTTCTTTATACTCCCCAAGAACCTCCAGCGGCTCCAGAAGGGCAAGAGAATGGCGGCGCGGGAACTCCAAGCTTCCGTCCCCTGCGGAAGCAGCCGCAGCCTGATCCACCGGCAGGCCAATCTTCATCCGGGTGCCCTTGCCCGGCTCGGACCAATCGATATCAAGGTAGCCGTTCATCCCTTCGGCCAGCTTGCGGCAGATGTACAGGCCTACTCCCATTCCGGAGTACCCCTCGGCGGGCAACTCATAACCGAAGGGATCCTCTTTCTTCAGCAGCCTCCGCTGTTTGTCCGGCTCCATCCCCACCCCCGAATCCTCTACGGCGATCAGGGCTGCATCTCCCGCAACCGTACTGCTCAGCGTAATGCTCCCCGCCTCGGTATACTTGATGGCATTATGCACCAGGTTGTACAGCACCTGACGAAGGCGGTTCTCATCCGCCTGCACCCAAAGCGCAGGGGGAATTTCATTTTGCAGCACGACTTTTTTGCCGGCCAGCTCAAACTGAAGAATGTCCAGCACCAGCTTGGCCACCGACCGGACGTTAACGGGGGTGATCTGCATCTTCATCTCCCCGTGACGCAGCCGTGTAACGTCGATCAAGTCCTGCATCAGCATGGTCAGCTTGACGGAGGTATCCCGGACCAGCCACAGGTCCTGCTGCTGCTTGGCGGAGAGCGCCTCCTCCCCACCGTCCAGGAGATGAGAGGTAATATTCATAATCGCGTTGAGCGGCGTGCGGATTTCATGGGAGGTCATAATCAGGAATTCATCCTTGGCCTGATTGGATGCCTCCAGCTGGCGCGTCAGCTTCTGGGTTTCCTCCATCGTACGGGCAAAGCGGAAGGCCAGCAGAATATTCATCAGAATGGTAAAGATAAGCGCCCCCAGCTTGCCGATAAAATCCGAGGACATCATACTTTCCTTCGCCAGCGAATCCGCCACCAGATAGATCAAGAGACACGCCACAGCCGCAATAAACAGCAGCAGCTCCTTGCTTTCATAACTTCCCTTCTGCCGGTGGGCGTACAGCCTGGCCATTCCCACCACCATACACAGCTCCACAAACGCCAGATAAAACATCACATAAAGCTTGATATCATTAAAAACGTAGTAAGGAATTACCGGTATGACAGCAACACATATCACCAGAGGCACGATCAGAAGAGTCTGCGTCCGTTTGGACATCATCCTGCTGTTCAGAGAGCTGAAGAGCAGCACCGCCACCAAGGCGGAGAGGATGATCGTGATGTCCAGAAGTTTATAGATGAAGTCAAATGGGATCTGGGGCAGAAGCCGCTGGGCGATCTTCTCGTCCTGCATGGTCTGCCCAATGGCGATCAGCACCAGGAACAACCCGCAATACAGATAGCTCCGGTCCTCACGCCGGGGCAGATACTGCAGAAGCTGGTGGATGCCCACCAAAGTAAAGATCAGCACGCAAGCCAGGTCCCCTCCAAGACTCAACGCCGTCTGGATCATCACATCCTTTTGGGCCCCAAGCTGAATCGGTCTGGCAATTCCTCCATTGAAGAACACATGGTTGGAAACCTGGATCACAATCTCAATTTCGCCTGTATCCGATGCAAAAAAAACCGTATACGGCGTATTCCCCGGACGGTGCTCCTCCCGCGTATAAGCAGGGGTTCCGCTTTCACCCTCCAGTTTACCGTTTATGTAGAGCTTATGGGCCATCCGGATGTTGGTTACCTTAATGCCGTAGATGGCCTCCTCACTAGGCACCAGCACCTTAAGCCGGTAAGTGCCCGAGCCCTTGGCGTGGACACCGCCGTTCGCATGTTTGCCCCGCCAGGTCCAGGGGGTCTCCAGGAAGATCGTTTCACCCGGCTGCTCAAACACAGGGTCGCCCGGCTCCAGCAGCTTGTCCGGAACAAACTCCCATTCCCCGCTCAGCTGCGCCATCCCGCGCTCCGGAAGACCGATTCCCCGCAGGTCCAGAACCCCCTGCTGCGCCGGAGGCGCACCGTTGTTCTCCACCAATCCTGTATATAACAACGTAACCAGCAGCATAAACGCCACTGTAACTGAGGTGATTCCAATCCATTTGCCAGCCGCTTTCATAGTGCCGCCCCTCTTATAAATAAAAAAATCCGTCTGATTATATCATACGATAGCAAGCTCACAAGAAACTCACAAGGGCAATATCTAACAATTTTCGACTTTCGCAAAATAGACGGTAGTTCACGGGACACATCCATAAAACGCAGTACAGGACCAATGGAGGGGAGGCCGGAAGTTTGGCGTATTGTAGGAAGCGGTAAACGGTGGTTTTCCGGTAGGTTCGACAAGATCTGGTTGGAAATACCTGGTTCTTTTGTCCATTCAGTGAACTTTCCGGAACATCTGAAGAAATTCTTATCTTTTTTTAAAGAGGAGGGGAGGAATTTGGCTCTGCGGGGAGAATACTTAGACTTGGAAAAAATAACATGCCGAATTCCCGTTTACGGGAAACGGGGGAACCACTCTGGGTGAATTGGTCTCGATGTACAGGGACCATAGGGAACCTTCAACCGAACCCTCCAGCTAACCTCGCAGGCACCAGGAAGGGGTTTACCTGTTGTTTTCATTCTTTAAAAAGTCTGTTGTCGCACTCGTCGCTGCCGTCATGCTGCTCAGTTTCTCGGCAGGCACCGCCTCGGCTGCCACCCCGTTGAACGAGCAAATCGACGCCCTTATTGGAACCCCTTACAAATCCGGGGGAACCTCCACGAAGGGATTCGATTGTTCGGGCTTCACCCAGTACCTGTTCGCCCAATTCAATTTTGAATTGTCCCGCAGCTCCGTTTCCCAGAATGAAGAAGGCTATTGGATCCCTAAATCCGACCTTCGTCCCGGGGATCTGGTGTTCTTCAACACCAGCGGTAAAGGCATTTCGCATGTGGGAGTCTACATCGGCGACGGAATGTTTGCCCATTCCGCCAGTGATGAGGGCGTAACCAAGAGCAGCCTGGATGAATCCTACTACAAGAAACGCTATGTTTCGGCCCGTCGCGTGCTGTGGGAAGAGCTCTATACCCAGATGACCTCTGAACCCGCAGCGTAACGTTGATTACCTCACACCTTCTAGCGAACCCTGCCGTGATTCATCTCCGGCGGGGTTTGTTTTCTTTTTACCCCTAAAGCATGAAGATGAAACACCTCGTTTTAGTACCTGGTCTTGAAAAACCTCCGGCTAACATATATGATGAAGAACAAGGAATACCACATGATTTCAGGGAGGAACTCCTGCCATATGATCATTAAACCGAAAATACGCGGCTTTATCTGCACCACCGCCCATCCGGAAGGCTGCGCCGAAAGCGTGCGGCGCCAAATCGCTGCCGTACAGGCCAGGAAACCTGTGGCGGGAGCCAAAAAAGTGCTGGTCATCGGAGCATCCACCGGCTATGGCCTGGCGTCACGAATCGCCGCCGCCTTCGGTATGGGCGCCGATACCATCGGGCTTTTCTTCGAACGCCCGGCAACGGACGACCGGACGGCTACCGCCGGCTGGTATAACACGGCTGCCTTCGAGAAGGCTGCACGTGAAGCAGGTCTGGTGGCGGAGAGCCTGAACGGCGATGCCTTCTCCCAGGCAATAAAGGAAGAGGCTGTACGCCTTGTCCGGGAGAAGCTGGGCAAGGTGGATATGGTGGTGTACAGTGTAGCGGCACCGCGCAGAACGGATCCGGTCACCGGAGAGGTGTATACCTCCGTGCTGAAGCCTGTCGGACAGTCATTCTCCAACAAATCGGTGAATGTGCAGAACGGCGCCGTCACCGAGGTTACGCTGGAGCCTGCCAGCGACGAGGAAGTGCGGCAAACCGTTAAGGTGATGGGCGGCGAGGATTGGACCCTGTGGATGCAGCTGCTGGCCCAAGAAGGCCTGTTGGCCGACAACGTGGTCACCCTCGCATATTCCTATATCGGACCGGAGGTTACCCACGCTATTTATAAGGAAGGGACCATCGGCCAGGCTAAAGAGGATCTGGAGGTTACGGCCCGCAAGCTCACAGCTGAGCTTGCCCCTTATCACGGGCGGGCCTATGTTTCCGTTAACAAAGCGCTGGTAACCCAGGCCAGCTCGGCTATTCCCGTTGTACCGCTGTACATCTCCCTTCTGTACAAGCAGATGAAGGCCAAGGGCACCCACGAGGGCTGCATCGAGCAGATGGCCCGGATGATGGAGCGGATCTACGGAACCGGGGGAGAGGTTGCCACCGACGCCGAAGGCCGCATCCGTATGGATGACTGGGAGATGGACGAAGACATCCAAGCCGAGGTAAACAAGGCATGGTCTGCCATCTCTACCGAAACCTTGCCGGAGCTGGGCGACCTCGAGGGATACCGTCAAGACTTCCTGCAGCTTTTCGGCTTCGGCTTCGACAACGTGGACTATGAGGCCGATGTCAATCCGAATGTGCAGCTGTAAGTTCGGCTAACCGCATAGCAGTAAGGCCGCAACGCCCCCGCTTGTCCTTTCGAGGCCAGGCGCGGGGCGTTTTTTGGCATCTCAAAAAATCCGGCCGCCGAATTCTTTTCCCATATGCCGGAACATAAGTATGTGGGGAGTTTGCATATGACGAAAAGGGTGAGAACATGCCGTTCCCGAGCAATGTCCAATTTACCCCCATAACTGTAGGCGGGAAACCGCCTACAGCCAATGTGGACCCCGCTTTTCCCGCCAGTCTGGATATCGTGGGCAACAGCCAATTTCCTCCGGCCTATTTCGCCTATGACGGAAGGAATGTGTATTTCCGCTTCCGTTTACGCGGTGATCCCCGCTCCCGTACCGGGTTTTTGAACCAAACCTGGGGGGTGCTGCTGGATTTGAACAACGACCCGTCCAGCTATGAATGGATGTTCACGCTGAACGGCGGCACCAGCCAGATTAATCTGATCCAGAATACGTCGGTAGGCAGCAATCCGCTGACGGACCCCGCAGAACGGAACAACTTCTCCCGGCCTGTGAACAACTTCGACTTGGCCCGGGCTACCTTGATCCAGGACGGTCCTGCCATCGGCGGGCAGGAGAACTATTTTTTGGATTTTTTTGTGGATCAAGGCACCTTTTTCAGCCAGCTTGTCATCAACGCCAATACCGTGCTGCGATTCCTCTTTTTCACCTCGACGCTGGCTAATCAGGTGAACCGGGACTATCTGCCGTTTTCTGATCCCGTCACCCTGAATCAGGCCAACGTGCGGGCCCAGTTGACCGTCTCCCAATCCCTTGTGAATCCTCCGTCTGTCATTCCTTCGGGCAGCATTGCCAGCTTAAACGGAAGATTTACCGTCTCGAATACAGGCTCCAGTGCCGCTTCCTCGGTATTTGCCACCATTCCTTTCCTGCCGGAGAGAGTGGATTCCTTCCGGATTACATCCGTCAACATCGGCAACGCCAACTTCAATGCGCTGACCTCCACATTAAGCTGGAATATCGGGACGCTGGCCAGCGGCGCCACAGTGGAGCTGACCTACAATCTGGGGGCGGTGTTTAACCAGGCGGGGACCCGGCCGTTCAACTCCTTTACCGTAACCGGCATCGACCAGTTCACGGGCAATATGCTGCCGAATATTACCGGCTCGCTGGAGGTTACCGTCCAAGCAGGTGGAAGCCTCTCAGGCATCGTCCAGAACACCAACGGTTTGCCCCAGCCTGATGTAGCTGTGACATTGACCGCCCAGGGTGGCACGGCTCCCGCCGCGTCCACAGCCACCAACAGTGACGGTGTATACAGCCTCACCAATGTGCCGCCCGGCAATTATACCCTCTCCCTCACCAATCCGCTGTTCCTGACCCAGACCATCGCCGTATCCATTGCCGCCAACACGGGAGTTGTGCTGAACGTGCTGCTGCAGCCCCTGCCCGCCGCGCTGCAGGGCACGGTAACCTCTGCCTTGGATGGAGCTCCGGTTCAAGGTGCTGCGCTGAATGTATCCAACCAAAGCAATGTTCGAATCGCTACAGTAACCGCGGACGCCAATGGGCAATACAGCCTCGGCAATTTACCCCCGGGCGTATCCATTACGGTATCTGTGGCCGCTCCCAATTTTCAATTGCAGAACGCGGACTTTTTCCTGGAGCCGGGTGTAACCCGGGTATTCAATCCGGTGCTTGCCCCCAGTCCCGCCAGTGTATCCGGCACCATCTCCGGCGCAGACGGGCTGCCCATTGCCGGAGCCACCGTAACCGTTCTTGACCGGAACAGCAATGTGCAGGCCGAAACGGTAACCAATGCAAACGGCCAGTATACCATCAGCTCCCTTGTACCGGGGGCAGCCTATCAGGTCCGGGCCACTGCTCCCGCCTTCCAAACCTCCCTTACCGGACTGCAGACCGCTCCGGGAGAAGCAGCCACCTTGAATTTTACATTGCAGCCTTCTCCGGGGAGCATAACGGGGATTGTCACAGAGGAAGGCACAGGACTGCCTCTGGAGGGTATTTCCGTACGGGTTTATGACAGCCGCGATGTGACGGTGAACACCACCCTGACGGATGCCGGGGGCCAATATGCCATTCCCTCTCTCCCCCCTGATTCGTATACGCTGCTATTTTCCTCCTCTGCCTTTGCCGCCCGGACCATCGGGGCAACGGTGCGGCCGGGGGAAAATACGGTTGTCAATGTCCGGCTGTTGCGGCTGACCGGTTCACTGGAGGGCAGCGTCCGGACAACAGGCGGGTTGCCCCTTGCAGGTGCCAGCATTTCCGTGATTGACAACGGAACTGTGGTGGCCCGGGATACGACTGATGCAGAAGGCGAGTTTATGATATCCGGTCTTTTCCCGAAGAGCTATACCGTCAATGCTGCAGCCGAAGGCTTTGCCACGAAAACACTGGGAGTCTTCATTCGCCCGCTGGAAACCTCTATTCTGGAATTTGCGCTGGAATCTACCACGGGTATCATTCGCGGCGTGGTGACCGATTCCGCCGGGGCTCCCTTGGCCGGCGCCCTAATCGGTCTAAACAGCAATTTACTGGGCATCTCTATGCTGCGGGAGCGCACCGTTACTGACAACCAGGGGATCTTTCTCCTGCGGGACATTTCCCCCGGGGATTATGTGCTGAGCATTATGCTGCGGGGCTTCCAGAACGCGATTATCAGCACAACGGTACGGGCGGATACGCTCACAGGCCTTTCCATTCCCCTTCTTCCTAACCCCGGCTCCATCCAAGGAACCGTGGTGGACGATGAAGGAGCACCCATAGCCCCTGCAGTATCCGTCAACGTTCGGATTAACGACATCAACGGCGGTCTGGCCGCCACACCTCCCGTGGATTCCGCCAGTCAGTTCCGGGCGGACGATCTGGCTCCCGGGACCTATTCGGTATTTGCTTCGGCGACGGGGTACCGGACAGAAAGCGCAACAGTCACCGTCCTATCAGGGCAGGAAACGGCGACTACAATTGTGCTGGCTCCCCTTCCCGGCTTCATCCAGGGAACCATTGCCGACAGGCAAACCCGGCTTCCCATTGGCGGAGCCATGATCAAGGCAGTAACTCAAAATGGCATCATTCTAGGCATCGCCATGACGGACCAGAACGGATTTTATCAAATCGACGGCCTTCGGCCAGGGAGCTATGTAGTGCTTACCCAGGCCCAAAATTACAATATTGCGCAGACCGGCGCCATCATCAAACCGGACACTGTTACCCAGACGGATATTCTGCTGGATCAGCTGCCGGGCAGCATCGAAGGCAGGGTGGAGCCGCCGGTTCCCCGCATTCTGGTTCAGCTGTTTACCCTGCAGAATACGCCTGTCAGCTCCGTCTACTCCCAAGAGGACGGCACCTTCCGCTTTACCAACCTGGCTGCCTCCCAGTACATTCTCAACGCCAATGCCGTGGCTTACTCCTCGGGACCGGTGGGCGCCCTGGTGTCCCCCGGGCAAACGGCGAGCTGCGTCATCCAGCTGTTC
This sequence comes from Bacillota bacterium, assembly GCA_023391955.1. Classification (GTDB taxonomy): domain Bacteria; phylum Bacillota; class Bacilli; order Paenibacillales; family NBRC-103111; genus Paenibacillus_AR. The sequence goes on from JAEWAA010000411.1 coordinate 9,432, forward strand.
CCCAATCCCGGGACTGTGTCCGGGAGAATTACCGCCGCCGACGGCCGTCCCCTTCCCAATGCCGTGGTGCTGGTGCTTGACCGGAATGAATCGCCGCGCGGGAGAGCACAGACCGACAGCGCCGGACGATATTTCATCGGAGAGCTGCCTACAGGCATACTCAGTCTGGTTACATCCGCCCCCGGCTTTGCATCGGAATCGCTTGCTGTTCAGCTTCAGCCTGGGCAAGAGCTGGCGGGTATCGACTTTGTCCTTTCCCCCAACCCCGGCGGGATAAGCGGTCTTGTGACCGATCTGGCCACTGATCTGCCCATTAACGGAGCTGAGGTAAACATACGCTTCTCCGAAGCCTCCGGCTTAAGTGTGGCGGCGGTCACCACCAGCCAGTTCGGAGAATTTCTCGTGACGGATCTGGCCCCTTCCTCTTATGCGCTGACGGTATTTGCCCCGGGTTATCAAACCGGCTTTATCGGTGCTATTGTGGAGAGCGACCAGATTACCAATGCCTCGGTTATGCTGGCTGCTCAGCCCGGCACCATCCAGGGCCAGGTGTTGACCGTAGACGATGCGGAATTGACCAGCAACAACACCTATATCAAGCTGTTTACCTCAAGCGGCACGCTGATCCAGACCTTGTTTGCCGATAGCAGCGGGCGTTTTGTCATTGAGGATCTGGCCCCGGATATTTACAGCCTCAGCGCTACGGCCGAGGATCACGCCACAGACTCCCAGACGGTCCTGCTGGGACCCGGGGAATTGAAGTCGGTGGTATTCCGCCTGGTGCCCGTCCTGTCCTTCGTCAGCGGCATTGTCACCGATGCCGTCACCCGGCTCCCCATTGTGGGCGCCCTGGTAACGGTAAACAGCCGGACGACGCTGCCCATCGACACCACCTTCACCGACCAATTGGGGCAATTTATGTTTGATTCCATTTCCGCAGGTAGACGGGTATTAACGGTTACGGCTGACGGCTACGGAACGTTTACCAGCGGGATTCTGGCCGGAGCCGGGTTCGCCACAACCTTCCTGAGAGTGGAGCTGGAGCCTCTGCCCGGAGCTGTCTTCGGATTTGTCACCAATATCGAGGACGGGTCGGCCATTGCCGGAGCTGAGGTCACATTGCTGACCGATGCCCAGGAGACCTTCGCCACCATCATTAGTGACATTTCCGGCAGCTATGCTTTCCGTCTCCTGTCTCCGGGACGGTATCTCAGCTTTGCCACCGCCCAGGGGTTTGCCCTGCAGAACGGCACCTTCACCGTTGGCCCCGGCGAATCTACCAAAGCCAGTTTTACCCTGCAGCCCCTGCCGGGTTCATTTACCGGACGCATCACCGACAAGGCAACGGGGGCACCGCTAAACAGCATCGGTATCTTTGTCCGCCACCTCAATAATTTCGCCCAGGTAGCGGGGCTTGGCTCCACGGATGCGGAGGGGGTTTTCCGGATCGATAACCTTCCGGCCGGCAATTATGTGGTCAACATTTCGGAAATCGGATTTGTCGCCACCCAGTCCTCCTTTTTTGTCGGACGGGGCGAAACGGTACGCCGTGATTTCTCCTTGGCCCGCACCAGCAGCATCATAATCGGGGATGTCACCACTGACAACGGAACCAAGCTGCCCGGGTCACTGGTGGTTGCCACCGATCCGAACGGGGTGATTGTGGGGCAAGGAGCGGCTGACAACGAAGGCCGGTTTTCCGTGGGCACCGGAACCGGAACTCCCGGCGAGCTGCTTCATGTGGTTGGTGTGGCGGACGGACAGCAGGTTCAATTGGTGGATGTGGCCGTCCCCAATGAAGGCACCCTGCGGGTAGATTTGACACTCCCGGCCAACAGGTCCTCTGTCATCGGGCAGGTGCAGAACCAACAAACCGGGGCGCCGGTGTCCAACATGATTATTACCGCCTTTACCGAGTCGCGGGTCTATCTGGTATCGGTAGCCAGTGATGCTGAGGGGATGTATACCATTAATAATCTGTCCCAAGGCACTTACATCATCTCGGTTTCAGGCCAATCCTATGGTTCTACGGCTGCGGTGGTAACTGTGCCTGCCAGCGGGGTTATCCGGTTAAACCTGCAGGTGCCCACCGCCTTCGGCACCTTGATGGGACGGATCTTCGACCAGAGCGGCCGGATGCTGTATGAGGCCCTGTCCGAGGTATTCCTGCCCAACGAAGCCAGACAGACAGCCCAGGTGCAGGCGTTCCGTCCGCAGCCCTCTTCCGGCAATGGTAATGGAGGCTTGCGGGAGGCCTTTACCTTCATGCGGTCTGTCATCAGCAATGAAAACGGGCAGTACAGCCTGTCCAATTTGCCTGCGGGCACATTGGGAGCTTTGTTTTCCTTCCCGGGCAAGCAATCCAAGCGGGTTGGGTTCATTATTACTAACAATCAGACGACCTATTTGGATGTGGTGCTGCTGGATGAGGAGGAGCCGGAGGAATAGGAATGGCTCTCCCTTCCGTTCCGCGCTGAAGAGAAGAACTGCCGGGTAATCCGGCAGTTCTTTTTTGTGGATGCCCGCTATAAGTAATGGGCACTCCCTGCCTAGCTTGTGGCCGCATGTGGAGGATTTTGGGGCAAGGCGGGCCGCCAGGAAGCATTGACATCCCCCAGGCACCGAAGTAGACTAGGGCTTGTATGTAAACTTGGGGCCATGTTTGACCTTTGTTTAATTTCACGGAATTCTTGGGGATTCTGTACTGAATAGGAGTATAACCGGGCATGAATCCGTTACGCCGCAATCCGAAAGAATTGAATGTGTTCCTGATCGCCAGCCTCATTAACACCACCGGCGGCTCTCTGATGTGGCCGCTGGTTTCCATGTATGTGTTCGACGAGCTGGGCCGCAGCCTGGCTGATGCGGGTCTCGCCATATTGGTCCAGTCTCTGGGCGGCATCATCGGGCAGCTGTTGGGGGGAGCCCTGTATCACCGGGTTGGCGTCAAAAGGCTGGTTACCGGCTCCTTGGCGCTGAATGCCTCCGTCCTGCTGGTCCTGCCTCTCCTGAGCGGCAACTGGAAGCTTTTTATCGGCGCCATGTGGCTGATCGGCCTGTTTAATTCCATGTCGCTGCCAGCTATCCAATCGTATATCGGCTTCCGCTTTACCGAACGCCGTGCGGAAATTTTCAACATTATCTATGTGGCCAATAATATCGGCGTGGCTCTGGGTACGGCGCTGAGCGGTTTTCTGGCAGACTTTTCCTACCACCTCAGCTTCATCGCCAACGGGGCGACATCCGCCTTCTTCGCCGTGTTTTTCCTGTTTTATCTGAAATCTACGGATGTAGCCCAGGGCACGGGGGCCTCTGCTTCCGCGGCATCCTCCCATAACAAGGCGGGAAGCCCGGGAACATGGGCGCTGCTAGGCAATGTCCGGCTCTATCTTCTCCTGGCCAGCGGCGCTCTCCTGCTTCATATCGGCAACTCCATCTGGAATACCGGGGTGTCTCCGTTTATTGTGGGTGAGGGTATGCCCAAGAGATATTACGGGTTTCTGTGGACACTGAACGGGGTGCTGATTTTCGTGGCTCAACCGTTGCTGGGGCTCATCAAACGTTATCTGACCCGCACCGTCTCCGCCCAGATGACTGCCAGCAGTCTGTTTTATGCGGCCGGATATGCATGCATCCTGCTGATGCAAAGCTATCCCGGCATGGTGCTGGGCATGATTCTCGCCACCTTGGGGGAGATGCTTATTTCCCCGGCAATACCTGCCTACTTATCGGAGCATGGCGGCGCCCACGCTCCCTTCTACATCGGCCTGGCCGGCGGCATTGGCTCAGGAGGCCGGGTAATCGGCCCCTATGTGATGGGCAGCCTGTATGATGCGGGCGGACTGCCGCCGGTAACGTGGCTTGCTCTGGCAGCAGCGCTGGTCTCCGCCGGCGCCTATTGGGCCCACTCCGCCTGGAACCGCCAGGCGGCAAGACAAACCCTGTCCGCGGCGACGGGCGGACAAGGCCTGTCGGGCTGATGCCGGCTAATGCTGCCATCACCGAACATGTGCTAACCGGCCGTGCCATGACCGGATATGCGCCAACCGACACGTGCCGCCACCGAAAATGCGCCAATCAGACACAGGCCATCACCAGAAATGCGCCAACCGGAAACACGCCATCACTGGATATGCGCAAACACTCGCTCACTCCATGACCGCAGATGCGCAAACACTCACTCGCTCCATCGCCGGACATGCACAAACACTTGCTCGCTCCATCGTCGGACATGCGCTAACACTTGCTCGCTCCATCGCCGGACGTACGCTAACGGACCCTGGTTCCGTTAATGAGCCGAAAATGGGCCTTTTGACAAACTAACGGACCCACGTTCCTTTATTTGGCTAAAAAGCTGCTGCCGGGAAGCTGAAATGACCAAATAGCGTCCCCTGTGTCCGCGAAAATTCGGAACAGGGCATTTCGGGGAATATAACGGAACGTAGGTCCGTTAGGTGCAGAGGCGGGGCGGGGCTGCTAAGCCTTAAGATCCGTTGAGCGCATAGGAAGGGGTGGAGCTTAAGCCTACGATCTGTCGGATGCATCCGCAGAGGGACGGCCTAAGCTTGGATCGGTTGTTACGCTATAAGCTTGGCCCAACAATACGAGGTATGATCAGCTTCAAAAAAAGGACCTGCGCCACTTCCATGGCACAGGTCCTTCTATGTTTACGCCAGCGCAGCAGGCGTTTCCGTCCATGCCTTGACCCGCGTGAGCTGTGCCTCCGCGTCCCTGTACCCCAGCTCATACAGCTCCGTCAGCTTGGCCGCATCCTTGGTCATCCGCCCCACCTCAATATGGGCCGAAGGCCGGATGAGGACGGCTTTGCCCTGGTGCTCCAGCTCCTCCGCCAGCTCCATGGACTGGTTGTAAATCTGGTAGCGGTTCTCCAAAGCGTCCACTAGCCCGGGGTACTTGCGGTACATCCGGCGGGCCAGCCAGCCGTGCTTGAAGGGGGTTTTGCGGTAGCCGGCAGGTTTTGTGGAGATGATGATATGCAGACCGTTCCCATCGGCAATGGATTTACCCACCGGGATCGGATCGCTGATCCCCCCATCGAACAGCACCCGGTTCCCGGCCAGCACCGGCGGGGATACGAAGGGCAGGCTGCTGGAGGCCCGGATGATGTCGAGAATATTCCCGGCCTGCTCCGTTTCCCGCTTTTCCATATAGAAGGGCTGACCCGACACCGCATCCGTCATGCCCACCCACAGGCTGCCCGGATCCCGGTAGAAGGACTCGTAATCGAAGGGCACCAGCTTGTTGGGCAGCTCGTCAAAAATCAGGCTCCAGCCGAAGATACTCTTTTCCCGGAACAGATTGCGGACGCCCACATAACGGGGATGGGATACATAATCAATGGTTACCGTTTTGTTTCGCCCTTTTTGGCCGGAGATATAAGAGGCCGCGTTGCAGGCTCCCGCCGAAACAGCGATGATATAAGGCACCCGGATGCCGTGCTCCAGAAAACATTCCAATGCGCCTCCCGTATACACGCCACGCATGCCTCCGCCTTCCAGCACCAACCCTACCCGTTCCAAAGCAATCCCTTCTTTCTGCAAGGTTCAGACACATGACACATGCTTCTATTATTCCACAAGATGAAGGCTGATGCATCCTTAGCAATAGACAGACAGCCCGCCCTTATTGCTCCGCTCCGTCTTCCTCCCGGGCATAGCGCGAGGCCACATATTCCGCAGCCTGGCGGAAATGACCCAGCTCCACTGCCGCACCGCCCTCCTTCAGACATAAAGCGGAGGCGTACAGCACCATATCCTTGATATCCGCTCCCGTCATATGGTCGAAAGCCGCCGCCAGCACCGCAGGGTTGACCCCCGCACCCAACGGCAGCCTGCTGGGCAAATGAGTCTCCCAAATCCCCGCACGCTCCGACTCATCGGGGTAACGGAAGGCGATCTGAGCCAATATCCGGCGTCGGAAGGCATCATCATAATTTTGCAGCAGATTGGTGGTGAACACCACCACCCCGTCAAAACGCTCCAGCTCCAACAGCATCACGCTGCGGCTAATATTGACACCGTAATCAGAAGATTGCTGGACATGGGTCAGACGTTTGCCCAGGAAGGAATCCGCTTCGTCGAACACCAGCACCGCTCCCGCTCCGGATGCGGCGGCAAATACCGATTTGATATTCTTCGGCGTTTCCCCCACAAACTTGGACTCCAGCTCCGCATAATTCACCAGCAGCACCTGGCGTCCCAAAGTGCCCGCCAGCGCCTCGGCAGTCATACTTTTGCCCGTACCGGGAGGTCCGTAGAAGTTCAACACCACCGCGCGCCCGTCAAAATGGGACTCCTCCAGTCCCCATTCCCCGAACAGCTTCTCCCGGTGCCGGATCATAACCAAAGCCGCCTCCAGATGGCTCCTGGCCTCCGCATTCAGGCTCACCTCGTCCAGCGTCCAGCGGGGTACACAGGCGGACCATAAACCGGAGGAGGCTTGCAGCGAATGGGCCGCTTCCCCAGGCTGCCGCTTCTGCTCACCGCCGGAGGATGCCGGACCGGCTGCGCCTTCCCCGGCAGGCAACCCGGACTCTCCTTCTGCAGGCCCATGGGAGATGACAATCCGCTGCGGCACAGGGTTATACGGAGAGGCATTATGGGCCACAGCCGCGGCAATACCCCGGAGCATCTGGGCCACCAGGGGTTCATCTGCAAGCCGGGGCTCCTCCCCTTCCGCCGCCGGCGCATACAAAGCGTCCTCCACTTCCACTGTTACCTGCCTGTTCCGGATCTCCAGAGTCTTCCGGTATGTCTTGCGAATCATCAGGGACGGATCAATCAACCGGGGTTTGCCGATCACGGTCATTCCTCCTTATGTGCGTCCAACAGCCGTTCCATTTTATCAAAATGGTAACACAAACCAGCCGGATAGAAAACCTCAACCGGTGCCGGCCTCTCTGGAAAGCTGTATTCCCAACGCAAAAAAAGCATGCCCCGCCACCGGAAACATGCTTAATCCATATCGAATCACCAATCCCCCCTAAGACACCCGGATTCCCAGCTCCCGGAAGCGGGTCCGGAATTGCCCGGCCAGCTTCTGCTTGGCCTCCTTCTCCAGGAAGGCCGCCTGTATGCCGTTCATAATCAGAGCCGCCACCTCCTCCTTGCCGAAGCCGAAGCGTTCCGCCAGAACGGCATACTCCCGCTGGAGACAGGTGCCCGACACCGTGGGATTATCCGTATTGATAGTCAGCACAAGCCCCTGGTCCCAATATTCCCGGACCGGATAATGCTCCCATGCGGAAACCGCCTTGGTCTGAATATTGCTGACGGGACATAGCTCCAGAGGGATTCCCCCGTCCCGGACCAGCTTCAGCACATCCGGATTCTCCCGGGCACGCACGCCGTGACCGATGCGGGCGGCACCCAGCCGGTTAACGGCCGTTGCTATATTCTCAGCTCCTGCAGCCTCCCCGGCATGGATGGTCACCGGAAGCCCATACCGCCCGGCACGGCGGAATACCTCCTCATGGAGCTGCGGCGGGTAATGGGCTTCATCCCCGGCCAGATCCACCGCCACCAGCCCCCGCTTCCGGTAATCCGCTGCGGCATCCACAACCTGCAGATTATCTGCCTCCCCATGGTGGCGCATGCAGATGGCGATCCCCCGGGCGGTCACTCCCAGCTCCCGCTCCCCCCGCTTCAGCCCCGCCAGAACATGGGCGATCACCTCATCCGCCTTCAATCCCTTACGGGTATGGAGCATGGGGGCAAAACGCACCTCCAGATACCGCCCGTTATGGTCCGCCGACTGCACCACCGTCTCATAAGCTACCCGTTCCAGCGCGGAAGCCGTCTGAAGGTACGGCAGCACAAAATCAAACTTGCCCAGATACTCCACCAGGCTGGCGCAGCCCTCATCAATTTGCATCAGCTGGAGCAGCCGGGCATCGCTTTCCCCAGACAGGGGGTTACGGTTACCCTGCTCCAGGGCCAGCTCCCGCAGCGTGTGCGGCCGGACGGAGCCATCCAGATGTACATGAAGGTCCACCATAGGAAGCTCGGACAGCCAAGCATGCTTCTTTTCCGTTTCCATCATCCCTTCCGCCTCCTCCGAACAGGTAATAGCCATTATTCCATGCTTGAAATCCTTGCGGACGGCAGCTGTGTGTGAGATTATTGTTATATAAAGTAACATAAAATTTCAACCGGCGCTACTTTTTTTGAGACAGGGACAGGCCCATTTTTTCCGGAGACGGGGTATATATAAGGGAGGACTTAAGGAGGCTGCTGCGGGAATGAAATTATGGATCAAAATCGTCTCTTTCGCACTCATCGCCGCTCTCCTGCTTGTGGCTTGGCGTTCGGATTTGGTGACGGGCATGTTGTCCGGCGATCCGGAGGCTGGACAGAAGGTCTCGGAAAACAGCCGGTATTTGTTTCTGGGTTTAATGCTGCTGTTGATGGTCATCCAGAATTTATTTACGGTCATTCCGTTTATCCTGCTGATCACCATGAATGTCAGCATTCTCGGCTTTGCCGGCGGGTACCTCTGGAGCTGGGCCACCAGCATCCTGGCAGGCGTGGTTTCCTTTTGGGCGGCGAGGTATTGGCTGCAGGATTTCTTCGCCCGGTGGCTCAAGCCGTCCCTCCGGGACCGCATCGAGGACAACGCCTTCTGGGTGGTGTTCATCGGGAGGGTCTTCCCTTTTGTCCCTACCAGCGTGGTCAATGTGGCGGCGGGCTTAAGCTCCGTCAGCATGCGGCCGTTTCTTTACGCCACCGTTCTGGGCAACATGATCTATATTTTTGTGCTGGCGCTGGTTCCCTTGGGAATCATGTCGGTTAAGTTCGAGCCGTATATGTATGTCATCATGCTCCTTCTGGCCGGAGCTTCGGCTGTGGGGTGGAGGGTGCGGAGAAGCAGGCGCAAGCGGAAAGCAGCAGAAGAGCGCGCCGGCTCCATTGCCGACGAACCGTCTGTCATCCATTAAGGCGGGTTCACTCGCACTATTGCGGGCAGGCAGACTCCAGGGCAGGAAGCGTCTTTATAACAAACCGCTATAACCTCTGATTCTAACGGCGGTGGAAGCCTTTATTTCCCCAAAAACACCCCCTCAAAAAATCTAACGGCGGCCAAAGCCGCTATTTGGACCTGTTGCCCTGCAGCAGGCCCTTTTTTTAGCCAATAGCGTCTCCTGCTTCCGTTAGAACATCCAGCCCTCCGTTTAGCGGCAAATAGCGTCTCTCACCGCCGTTAGAAAAACCCTCATGCATACATAATTTCCCTGAATAAGGGAATTTTAAGTCTGGTCAATACAGAAGGGAGGATGAACATGCAAACACCTACAGCCAAAGAACTGGAGTATATCGTAGACTCCATGTCCAACGAGGAACTGATGCTCAAGCAATGTGCCGCCGTGGCCTCCATCACCACCAATCCGGCTGTGCGCAGCCTGTGCCAGGCCCATGTGCAAACCCATGAGCAGCACCTGCACACCCTGATGAACGCCCTTCATCAAGGGCTGAACAGCGCCAACGGCCAATTCAACGCCAATCAGCAGCAATTTAGCGGTATGATGCAGCAACACTAATGGAAGGAGGAGAGCATATGCATCAGCAAAACCAATACGGTCAATACAATCAGGATCATTTCACGCAGCAACAGCAACAACAGCAACAGCAAGCCGTCCAAAATCTTCTGCCCGAAAAGGATTGGCTCTACACCGTCCTTTGCGACCTGAAGCGGACCGCCCGCGAATATGCAACAGCCATCACGGAATCCAGCGATGATTCCTTGCGCAAAATCTTCACCGATCTCCTGAACAGCACCCTGACCATGCAATGGCAGGTCTATACGCTCATGAAGCAAAACAACATGTACAACGCTTCCTCCCCGGCTCAGGGCCAGGAGATCCAGAAGCAAATCCAAACCTACCAAAAGTCCGGCCAGGAGGCCTTCCAGTTCGCCAAGCAGAAGCTCGGCCAACAAGTTCAGCAGGGCACAGGCAGCTCCCAGCAGCAGATTTACATGTAAGAAAACGCGTGGCCTAAGCAGCCGGCGGTTTCAGGTCTGCGGACCTTCAGCAAGCGGGACTCCCTCGGGGGTCCCGCTTGCTTTATACGCCCTCCAGCAATTCCTTCAGCGTAAGGGAGGGCTCCAGCCCCAGCTCCCCCATATACTTCTCCCGCATCTGCCTGTACAGCTCCTCCATAGCCGCGGAGCTTCCTTGCTCCCGGAGATGAAGCAGCAGATCCCGGTAATGGGAGTCGGTATACGGCTCCAGCTCAATACGCTTGCGCAGCACCGCTTCCCTGCGGCCACCCTTAGCCTGCCCGGCCGCGTGATGCAGATATTCCAGGAAGGAGAAGCGGAGCTTGTACCGCCTGGTTTCCGCCCAGCCGTAGCTTTCCTCCTCCAGATAGTCGCCCCGGTACAGCGCCAGCGCCTCGGCAGCACGGCTCCCGCCCCGGTCCGAAGCCAGCAGCTGCTCCAGCTCATCCGCATCGCAGCGCAGGTCCTCATGATTCATCATGTAGCGTTCATCGGCAAAGGAAACCATCTGGCCGCAGCCGCCCTGCTTCAAGGTATGGCGCAGCTGGTAGAGGGAGGTATGAAATAAGGTCTGGGCCTTCTCCAGATCATGCTCCGGCCACAGGCTGTCCAATATCCGGTCCCGGTAAGCCGGCCCCTTCTGGTGCAGGAGAAACGCGAACAGCTCCCGGGTTTTTTTGGTCCGCCACGCCAGCAGGCTTCCCGACTCCCCATACACCTCCAGGCTGCCCAGCACCTTGACCCTTAGACCGGGCTCTTCAGACAGTCCTGCGGCCGCTGCGGAAGCCCCAGGCCCCCGCCGGGCTTTGTACCGCTCGACAGTACGCGCCAGACGCTCCCGGGAGACAGGCTTCAGGAGATAATCCATCGCCGAAAGGTCAAAGGCTGTCACCGCATACTGCTGGTATGCCGTTACAAACACAATTTCGGCCTCCGGGCAAAGCTCCCGGAGCCTCTCGAAAGCAGCCAGACCGTTCATCCCCGGCATCTCAATATCCAGGAAGATCAGATCCGGCTGGTGCGCCGCTGCCGTGTCCAAGGCCTCCTTCACCTGGACGCACTTGCCCACCAGCGCCACACCTTCAATTTCCCCCAGCAGAATCTCCAAAATATCCAAAGCAATCCACTCATCGTCCACTACCAGGATCTTGATCATGAGATATACGGCTCCTCCGGAAGCTGGAATGTGAAAACAGTTCCTTCATGCTGCACGCTTTCGATCCACAGGCGTTCCCCGTAGAGCATCTGCAGCCGGCGGGACACATTGCGGATGCCTACTCCCGCCGCTTGGCCAAGCTTGATGGTTTCAAGCCGCTCAAGAGACATCCCGGCGCCATTGTCCGAAACGGTGAAGCGCGTCCCGCCGCCCAGCCGTTTCACTTGAATTTCGACCTTGCCGCCCTCAGGCTTCTGGCCGATGCCATGGCGGACCGCGTTCTCTACCAGCGGTTGAAGCAATAGCGGCGGCATCATACAATCCGTGTCCGGATCAATCTCGATGGACACCTGAAGCCTTGGTCCGAAACGCAGCTGCTCAATGGCCAGATACGCCCGGACCACCTCCAGCTCATCCTGGAGCGGAACCCGCTCCTGCTGGAAGCTGTAGGTGAATTTGGCGCGCAGATAGGTCGTCAGCTGGTATATGGTTTCCCGGAGCTTGTCCGGGTCCTTGTAGCTTAAGCCGATCAGGGAATTCAGGCTGTTGTACAGAAAATGGGGCGTAATCTGCGCCTGCAGGTATTCCATCTCGTTTTGGACGGCATGGCGGGAGGCACGTTTCATGGCCAGCAGCGACTCGGCCCGGGCACGGAGCTCCGCCAGCTCGAAGGGCTTCTGCAGGATATCATTGGTGCCTGCCTCGAACGCGGCCACTACATCCTCCTGCCGTCCGGAGGCGGTCAGCATCAGCACAGGAAGCTCCGCATGGCTGTACCGCTTGCGGATTTCCCGGCAGATATCCAGCCCGGAGATAACGGGCATCATCAGATCCAGCAGCACCAGCTCCGGCCTGCCCGCCCCCTCCAGCCAAACCAGGGCGTCGGCGCCCCCGGTGAAGGCTTTGTAGCCCCAGCCCATGGAGGCAGCAACCTCCATCAGCACCTTCAGATTCGCCTCCTCATCATCCACCAGAAGAACCAGCCCCTCCTTGCCCGCAGCCTCAAACGAACGCACCGTCCGGGGTCGGGCCGGAAGCTCCGCAGCCGGAAGCTCCGTTTCTCCGGCGCTGAGCGTACGGGCATACGACAGGGCGGAACGGGCTATGGGCAGCGTGAAGGTGAAGCAGCTCCCCATGCCGGGCTCCGAACGCACGGTGATGGTCCCGTCCTGCAGCTCCACCAGCTGGCGGGTAATGCTCAAGCCCAGACCTACACCGGGATTCCACCCCGTTTCCTCCGCCTGCTGGAAGGGCTGGAAGATCCGGTCCAGCGCCTTGGCGTGAATCCCGCAGCCGGTATCCTCTACCGATATGGCCATCATGCCGTCTACCACACGGGCGGAGATGCGCACGTAGCCACGCTCCGTAAACTTGAGGGCATTCTCGGCCAAGTTGTGCAGAATCTGCTTCAGCCGGTTCTCATCCGCATACAGAAGGGGCAGATCATCAGCCAGCTCATTTTTCAGCTCCACATTTTTTTTGACCATGGAGACTGCCAGCATATCCAGGACAAGCCGCACTGCCAGCCCCAGG
>JAEWAA010000412.1 GCA_023391955.1 Bacillota bacterium
GACAGCAACTGTTCTCGCGTTCGATGCGATCCTTCGTGCTCGTGCCTTCCATCGCAGCAGGAGAGCGGTGGCAAGAAGCGCTACAGCATGATCGTGGCCGGATATCCTATACCGGATCAGTGGCCCATTCCCTTATGGCCCATTTGTCGGTGCCCCGTGGGTCCGTGATCCATCTGGTCATGACCTATGGCGCCGTGGTCCATCGTGCCGTGCGCGCCGTGCATGGACATGCCGTGGACCATGGACGGGTCGAGCTTGATGGCGCTGGCGTCGCCGGGGAAGCGATCAATGACGCTCTCCAGGAGCCCGATCTCGTAGGTCTGGTCCTGGACGATGTCGTAGTTCATGTTGCGCAGGAAACTGTTCTCGCCGTTCGGGGCGGCGTTGTAGTCCCGCGCCATGTCGAGCGCGCCCTGGTGGTGCGCGATCATCGCCTTGGCCCAGCGCACGTCATACTCGTCGACCTCGCCGGATGCCGTCCAGAGGTCAAGAGCCGTCGGCGGCGGCGCCTTCACGTAGGCCAGCTGGTGTTCCAGCCCCTCGGTGGCCACCGGCCGCCGCATGAACTTCGTCGCACCGAAGTCGACCAGCACCAGAGGCGGCTGTTCGACTTGGCGCTTCACCTCGTCGAGCACGGCGATCTCGTACTCCTGGTTGGCGATGATGGCACCCGCCATGCGCCGCAGCACCGGGTTCCGGCCCTTGGCCAGGTACTCCTCGGACATCGTCAGCGCGCCCGCATGGTGCTCGCGCATGCCGGTGACGTAGTCGAGGTCCGCCTTCAGGACCGCGGGGTCGACCACGCTGCCCGAGACCAGGTCGAGCTCGTAGACGACGGTGTTGTGCCAATCCCCGCCGCCACCCCCGTCAGCCATGGCCACCGAGGCCGCCGACAGCGTCATGGCGAGTATCAGTGCGCTGCCCAGCAGCGCGTTCTTCTTCGTCGACATGATGCGTCTCCTCAGGCGGCGGGCTCGGCGTCGTAGCCCGCGTCGGCCAGGGTGCGGATGATCAGGTCGGCGCCGACGTCACCATCGACGGCGAGGCGCCGGTTGGGCGGGTCGGCTTGGATGTCCGAGATGCCTGGGATGGCGACCAGGGCCTTGCGGATGGAGTTGGCGCAACCGCCGCACTTCATGCCGGGAACGGTGAACTGCAACATAGGTATCCTCCTGGACGAGGTCCTGCCGGACCAATCGTGTTCATCTGGAGGCCAGTCTCAACCTTCCAGTCATGGGAAGGTCAACCGCTTCTTCACCAGCGTTTCGCGCAGGCCGGGTATGCAGCTGGATCAACCGGGCAGCCAGCGCGAGCTCGACAGGGACTGTGGATAGGTAGAGGGATCTACATTGATGATCCGCAATATCTGGTAGATGGACATCGCCACGCCTGCTATGGTCGGCCCGTCCCGCTGGTCATTCATTCCTCGCGCACACGCGGCGGAGGTAAGCTATGGACATTTCTTGCCAACACAACATATATGTGGTGTTATGGTCCCGAAGCTCGTTTCTCAGGGCGTCCGAAAGGTCCTGCCGGAAGGCGAACACGAGGTCACATGGGATGAACTGAGAACACGTTTCGGACAGGGGTCACGGCGCCAGAAGATCCTCGGGAAGATCCGGGAGGCCGGGGCGATGTTGCGCGACGCCGGTGCGGCTGTGCTCTACATCGACGGGAGCTTCGCAACGGATAAACCCGTTCCCGATGACTGGGACGGGCTGTTCCCGACGGACAATCTCGACTGGACCAAAGTCGACCCTCTGCTGAAGGACGTCAGGGCAAACCGGAAGGCGATCGCCGACAAGTACATGGCCGACCTCTTTCCGGCCAACTGGCGCGAAGGCAATTCCGGGGAACCGTTCCTCTCGTTCTTCCAAAAAGACAAGAAGGACCGTCCAAAAGGTCTGCTGGTTCTGACGTTGGGAACGCTGCCATGATCAAGAACGAACGGGAATACAAGGTCACCAAGGCCGCAGCGGCGCGTTTCAGGGACTCCCTGGCGGCCCACCGGGCGGCCGACCACACCGGGCGCGACCCCGTTTCCGTCCAGGCGGAAGCCTCGGCGATCCAGGCTCAGCTTGAGGACCTCGAGGCGGCGGTCGCGGACTACGACCGGCTGGCGAGCGGCGGCATCGAGGCCCTCGAGGTCAACCGGGTCGAGGATCTGCCGAAGCTGCTGATTCAGGCGCGGATCGCATCGGGGCTCACCCATGAGAAGCTCGCGGAGCGCTTGGGAGTGAAGCCTCAGCAGATCCAGCGGTGGGAAGAGGACGACTACCAGACCGCGTCGTTCTGGCGCCTCATCGAGGTGGCGGAGGCGCTCGGGCTGTCCTTCTCGATCACCGCGAGCCTGCCCCAGCCCAGTGCGCCCAGCATCCCGGTCGCCGTCGACAAGCTCAAGGGAGTCGGCATCGACAAGGGGTTCCTCACGTCCCGCCTCGTTCCACCGGCGGACGGACCGGCTGGTGGTGCCGAGCGGTCGACGCATGAGTGCGCGCAGCTCTTCGCGTCCCGTGTCGAGGCGATCTTCGGCAAGCCGTTCCAGGACCTGGTGGCGATGAACGACGACGACCCATGGTGGGGACGCGCCGTCGCCAACGCCCGTTACAAGCTGGGCGCCACCGCCAAGGAGAAGCCAGTCGCGTTCTACAGCGCGTACGCGCACTTCCTTGCATCGGCCCTGTGCCGGACGATGCGGGGCCCGGTGGACAGGGACCTCCCGCTGGACTGGCGTGCGATGCGGACGCTGCTGTTCAGAGACGGCCGTCCAGATCTGGCCACGGCGGTTCGCCGCACTTGGGAACTCGGCATCCCGGTGCTGCCGCTGTGCGACAAGGGGGCATTCCACGGGGCGTGCTGGCGCATCGACTGGCGTGGCGCCGTGGTGCTGAAGCAGCCGATGCAGACGGCGTCGCGGTGGCTCTTCGATCTGGTCCATGAACTCCACCATCTCGCCGAAGCCGGTCCCTGCCAGGAGTTCGCGGCCATCGAAGCCGAGGGAACCTCGGATGGGCGGCGTCTGGCCGACGAGGAACTCCGCGCGCATGCGTTCGCGGCCGACGTCCTTCTCAACGGCAAGGCCGACGCGCTCTACGGGATGGTCCACAGGGAATCCAAGGGGCGGATTGCCTGGGTGAAGGGGTCGGTCCAGAAGGTCGCCGCCGCCGAAGGGGTCGGGGTTGGCCTCCTGGCGAACCATGTCGCGTTCCGGCTCTGCCAGGAGACGGGCGAGAACTGGTGGGGGGCTGCCAAGAACCTCCAGGCGGACGGTGCTCCGCCCTACGACACCGTGCGGCAGATCCTGCTTCAGGCCGTCGACCTCAACGCCGTGGAGGAGCCTGCGGGCGGCCTTCTGCGGCAGGCCGTCGCGCCGCTTGTGGTGCCAGGCCGAGCCGGTGCCGACCGCGTTCACTGACCCTGGAAAGGGCGGCTGACGCCACGTCTGCCCGCCGACGAACATGGGCAGCGCGTCACCACGGCGCCACGCCAGTCGATGCGCCAGCACGCCCCGTGGAATGCCCCCTTGTCGCACAGCGGCAGCACCGGGATGCCGAGTTCCCAAGTGCGG
>JAEWAA010000462.1 GCA_023391955.1 Bacillota bacterium
GCGTTATCACGGGGTGCCGTATTCCTTGTTTATCATGAACGCATGTGTGACCGGGATTTATACCGTGGGGGTGCTGGCTGCTTTGTACGCGTCCTTTTTGTTTCCTGATATGGCGGCCTTCACCTCCCAGTCCTCCGGGTTGATCAACGGTGTCGCTACGATTTTGTTGACGGTGTTATTGACCCCCACCTGGCCATGCTGACGGACAAGGCCCAGCGTGACCCGAAGGCCCAAGCCGGCTTGGGGCAGGTGCTGGGGGCGTTTATGCTCTCCCGGTTGGCCGGCACCCTGCTGGCCCAGCTGCTGTTCCTGCCTGCCGCGTATTGGATCGGCTGGGTGGCGGGGCTGCTTCATTGAGGAAGGGGTGACGAAATGAACCGGCGCCATCCGCAAGTCGTCCGACAAGCCATGAAGTACATTCATGCGCACCTGGAACGGAAGCTGTCACTGCAGGAGGTGGCAGAGGCGGTAGCCTTTTCTCCCTACCATTTCCACCGGCTCTTTGTCCGCCAGACGGGAGAAACCCTGCATACTTACGTCTTGAGGGTGCGGCTGGAGGAGGCGGCCCGGCAGCTTCTCGGATACCGTGATGCTTCTGTAATGGAGATTGCGGCGAGAACGGGCTTTTCCGGTCCTCCTGCTTTTACCCGGGCTTTCCGGGCACATTTTGGCATGCCGCCCTCCGAATACAGAAGCAAGGGAGGGGCTCCTTCCGGCGGAGAAAAGGAAGATCTCGTTTCAGGCGCGGAAGAGATTTCCTTTCAAGTAACGCTGCATAATTTGCCCCGGCTCCAAGTAGCATACAAACGGGTAAAAGGAGTCCGTGGCGGCACTTTTGACGTTAAGGTGGCCGAGGCTTTTGCAGATGTCTCCGCATGGTGGGACAAGCATTCCCACGAAAACCCCGGCGGACCTTATATTCTTGCTTCCGTCGAGGAGAATTGGAGCTTGCCCCAGGCCGAAAGGACTTATGATGTTTGTGTGGCCATCCCGCCTTTTTTCCGCACAAGCCTGCACAAATTCCCGTTGAAGGAGCTTGAGGGAGGATTATTCGCGGTCTGCCGCATTAAAAAGCAGGGGGACATGCCGCTGATTTTTGCGGAAGCGATCCGGGAAGCGACCTGGGCATCGGAGTATATGTATGACCATTGGATACCGGACAATGGTTACCAGTTGGACAGCCGGCCGGGTTTGCATCTGTTTTATACAGAGCCGGGCAAGCCGGAGGTTGTGATGGAGTGCTGCCTGCCAGTCATTCTGTCTGATGGAAGAAGAGCAAGAAATGGTAAGTAAAACAAACGCCCCGCTTGTTATGCTGATGCCATAACAAACAGGGAGGCGAATAAATGAATACATCATCGTCTAAAAGAGAGATCGTATTGTTTCTGTTGGTCACCTTCTCCTTTACGTGGTTATGCTGGCTGTTTCTTCCGGTAATTGGCGTGGACCCTGCCGATCCCGGTTCCGCTAAACATCCAGCCATGCTGCTGTGGCCGTTGGGCCAGTTCGGGCCGACTCTGGCGGTGCTGGTATTGGCTGCCGCAAGCTCCAGGACGGACAGGGTGAAGAAACCGCTGCTTTCCTGCCAATGGAAGCTGTATTACCGCTCCCCGGCGTGGTATCTGGTTCTGCTGCTCCCTCTATTGTGGATGAGTCCCGCTTGGCTGTACGCTTCTTTAACCCCGTCTGCCGACGGAGCAGGGGATGCGGCAGGTTTACCTTCCGTTCTTTCGGCGTTTCTACCGGCGGTGCTGTTTGCTTTAGGCGAGGAGATCGGCTGGAGGGGATTCCTTCTGCCCCAGCTTTTACGCCGCCGAAGCAGATTGGCCTCCAGCTTGATTATCGGCATGATCTGGTGCGTCTGGCATCTGCCCATTTTGTATCTAACGTCCTACGAGACCCCGCTGCAATTTGCCATCTTTCTGTTGGAGTATGCCCCAACACTCCTGCTGTGGTCGGTCTTACTAACATGGGTTTTTGAACGAACGGGCCGAAGCATATGGATGGCAGTGCTGCTCCATGGCGCTTTTACTGCCACATTTAACCTGTTGGCTCCTCTTCTTGCAGGAGGTGGAGCTGCGATGAGCCTGCTGCCGCTTCTTGCGGTCCTGCTTTTTGCCGGGACTGTTGTGCTGCGTGACAAACCCTACTGGACAACTGCGGCTCCTGTCTAACGGCAGCATTTACAGATGTTCAAGGCCATGCTACCATATAGCAAAACATTCTTGCGAACGGAGCGTGAAAGCTGTGCAAAAAAGGCCAGAGTTGAAGGATTATCCGGAGCATATTGTCCATTACCTGAAGCAGGTCCCGGAGGGGGATCTTCTCGAAATCCTGAGGAAGCAGACGGACGAGGTGCTTGCGCTGCTTTCTCCTTTGACCGAGGAAGAGAGCTTGTACCGCTACGCACCAGGCAAGTGGAGCATCAGACAGCTTGTGGGGCATATTGCCGATACGGAGCAGGTTTTTGCTTACCGGCTTCTGCGGGCGGCCCGCAATGACCGTACCCCGCTTCCGGGTTTTGATGAGAATGAGTTTGTGGATGCCGCCTTTTTTGATGAAAAGCCGCTGTCCGCTCTTCTGGCCCGGTTTGAGGCTACCCGCCGCACTGCCATTCTGCTGATGGAAAGCCTGAAGGAAGAGGAATGGAACAACAAAGGCATCGTGAACGGCTATGAGGGAACCGCCCTGTCCTGGGGATGCGTCCTGGCCGGGCATGCCGCTCACCATCTGCGGGTGCTGGATGAACGATATTATGGAGACCAAGGGTTGCGCCGCCGGTAAGCTGGTCTTCCTCCCCGCACAAACAAAAAACCGCCAAGCATATCGCTTGACGGTTTTTTGCGTTTTATTGTTTGCCCAACTGTCCAACCTCGACCCAGAAGCGGCACAGGGTAGATGTGCCTTTGCTGAAGTTCTCCAATTGGAAGTATTCATTGGGGGCATGCATTCCTTCCTCGGGCAATCCGAAGTCCAGCATGACCACCGGTGCGCCAAGCACCTTGGAGAAAACCTCGATAATCGGGATGGAGCCGCCGCTGCGGATGTAGACCGGCTTTTTCCCGAAGCCCTCCTCATAGGAGACGGAGGCAGCTTGTATGTACGGATGGTTAACAGGGATGTAGAAGGGTTTGCCGCGGTGGGTCTGCTTCATAGTCACGGTTACCCCGGCCGGCGTATGAGCCTTCACATGCCGCTCTATCTTCCGGTAAATATCGTCCGGGTCCTGGTTGTCCACCAGCCGGCAGGAAATTTTGGCCCCGGCGCCTGAGGGAACAATGGGCTTCAGCCCTTCTCCCTGGTAGCCGCCGTAAAGCCCGTTGATTTCCAGAGTAGGACGTGCGCTGGTCCGTTCCAGGAAGGTATAGCCGGTTTCTCCGGCCAGCTCCTGCACATTCAGCTCCACACGGGTTTTCTCCTCGTCGAAGGGAATTTCCCGGAAGGCCTGATGGGCAGCTTCATCCATGGGGATTACACCGTCATAGAAGCCTTCGATAAGAATCCGGTCCTGCTCATCCTTCATGGAAGCCAGGAGCTTAATCAGCGCTGTCGCCGGATTGGCCACACCGCCTCCGAAAAGTCCGGAATGCAGGTCGGACTTGGGTCCCTGCACCTCCAGCTCCAAGCCGCAGATGCCCCGCAGGCCATAGCAGATGGAGGGGGTCTCTTCACTGATCATAGGTCCGTCGGAGATGGCGATCAAGTCGGCCTGGAGCAGCTCGGCATGGGCCTCCAGAAACGGAGCCAGATGAGGGCTGGCAATCTCCTCCTCACCCTCAATGCAGAATTTGACGTTCACCGGCAGGGTGCCTTTGGTTTTCAAGAAGGCCTCCACGGTTTTCACCTGGGTGTACAGCTGCGCCTTGTCGTCGGTTGCGCCTCTCCCGTACAGCCTGCCGTTCTTCAGCACCGGCTCGAAGGGATCGGTTTCCCATTGGTCTACCGGGTCGGCAGGCTGCACGTCATAATGCCCGTAAATCAGCGCTGTCGGCTGGCCGGGATTATGGAGCCAATCACCGTATACCACCGGGTGGCCTTCGGTTTCCAGAACCTGAACATGCTCAAGCCCGGCTTCCATCAGCCGGTCCGCCAGCCAGCGGGCGGCTTTCCGCATGTCTTCTTTATGCGCAGAACTGGCGCTTACGCTGGGAATCCGGATGAAATCCTTTAATTCCTCCACATGCCGTTCGTGATGCTCTTCCAAATAGCGGGTGACATCCTGAGTCATCGGATCTTCTTCTCCTTTTACGAAAGTCTCGCTGGTAATTGTATCATATTTTTTGCCATGGCATGTCATATCTTAAACAATTCTTAATTTTTCCAAAACCCATTATTTTGACCGTAGCAAAAGGCGTATAGTTCTGTTATAGTGTGATGAGTCAGTTTGAAGAGAAGGAGAAATGCCGCGTGAAACAGAAAATCATGTCCACAGTAAAACAGCTTTTGCCCCTTGGCTGGCTTTTGACTGTTATGGCATGCAGCTATGTCTATGGGCTGACCAACGGAATCGCACGTCCGCTTCATACCATGGAAATTTGGCTGGACCGGGTTATTCCGTTTAATGAATACTTTATTATTCCCTATATTATTTGGGGCCCATGTATCTTCTTGTCCTTCGCATTCTTCTTCTTCAAGAACCGGGATGCCTATTACAGAATGATTATCTGCTCCGTTATCGGCCACATCGTCTGTTATGCCTTCTATATGACCTACCAGACCTATGTGCCGCGGCCCTTTATAACCGATGATACGATTTTCCTGAAGCTTGTCCACTATATATATTCCAATGACCAGCCGGTGAATTGTTTTCCCAGCATTCATGTTCTGACCACCTATATGATGATGCGCGCTTACCACTGGGAGAAGTTGTCTAAGAAGGTGGCGTGGATTCCGCAGTTTATCGGTCTTTCCATTATCCTGTCCACGGTATTTGTCAAGCAGCATGTAGTGATAGACGTAGCCGGCGGAATTGTACTGGGTGAAGCCATGATTCTGCTTGTTTACCACCCGGCCTTCGGCAAACAGCTGTTTTCCATGCGCAGCCGGAAGGTTGCCAACAACCGCCAATTGCAGGCCTAAATGATGTTCTTCATTTTTCTGATACCTTTAGTAAAGGCTCTCCGCCTAAGCGCGGAGGGCTTTTTTTGTTGCAGCCGCATCCTCCCCCGACTTTTTCTAGGGATAACAGGACGGGAACAAGGAAAAACAAAAGAGGGGCAAGATGAAGCAGGCGGAAAAATGACAAGGCCGTGTTTTATCTCCTACATCGATGAACAGACAGAAGGGAGAACCGTCATGAACAAAAAAGTAGCAGCTTTTGCAGCGGCATTGACGTTGTCTGCCGTGGTCGCGGCACCGGTATTTGCCGAGGACAGCAGCATGTATGGTACTGGAATGAGCACAGGCACAGCAACTGGGGGAACATCTCCTGCAGCCACCAGCACGCCGGGAACCGGCATGATGAACTGGGGGGCAACCGCATCCCCTAACACTTATTCCGGCACCACAGGCGTGAACAATTACGGCACCAATGGCACCAATGACATGACAGGCACCAGCGGAACCGGTGGGATTTTCGGCGGCGCAGGGGCTGATGGCAGCTATACCGGTTATGGCCACGGTTATGGTACAAC
>JAEWAA010000503.1 GCA_023391955.1 Bacillota bacterium
CCGTTACAGCGCTAAACCCCTGATTTTGAACCGCTAAGGGCCGGATAGTTCCGTTAGAACGGCCCGATGCCAGCAAGCCCTGCCTACCCACCCTCAAGGCAAATCAAGCCGTCCCGTCTCCACTAGAGTCTCCAGATTCTGGGCCCGGATCTGGCCGGGGGACAGACTGTACAGCGTATCGCCGATATAGAGCAGCCGTCCGATTTGGTGGCTGCTTCCGTACAGGTTGCCGCGGGCCTTTTTCAGCTCGTCCTCACTGAGGTGGGTGATGGTGTCCCGGAGGCGAAAGCCCTCCTTGAGGTCCACATGGTACACATAAGCGCCCTGGAAGGCGAACTGGCCGTACGCCATAGGATTGTTCTTCTGGCCCGCAGGCACCTCTGCTACCGTCACGGGGAAAGCCAGCAGGTTTTTGTCCGGGGAGAACAGAAGGGCCTTATGGTTGCGCAGCAGCTCCGAATCTGTTCCCCTGTCCCCAATGACGGTCTGGAACAGCTCCTTGGGCCGGAAGACGTCGGTAACGTCGAACATGGAAATCTTCATGCCCTGGTAATAGGCCGTGCCGTCTGCGGGCTGGGGGCTTTTTTCGTAGCGCTCATCGGTGACTACCACTGCATCCTTGCCGAAGCCGATGAGATGGTTTTCATCGTAGGGGTGCAGATAGTCGCTGTATCCGGGGATTTTCAACTGGCCCAGGATAGAGGGGGAGGCGGGATTGGAGAAATCCAGCACAAACAGCGGGTCCACCTTTTGGAAGGTGACCATGTAGCCACGGTTGCCCATAAAACGCACGGAATAGATGCTTTCTCCGGGTGCAATCCCCTCGATTTGACCGCTGATGCCCATATCCTCGTTAAGCACATAAACGTTGTTGGTCAGTTTCTCGCCGGCTCTGCCCCATTCCTTGCCCTTGGTGGTGGCGATGCGGAAGTAACCGTTATGCTCATCCATGGAAAACTGGTTCAACACCGTTCCCGGCACCTGACCCTTGGCTGCAAAGCTCACCTTGCCGCCGTCCAGCCGGAATTTGTATACCTCGGTAGATTCGTCAACGTTAATCCGGATATATTCGGCAGCAACGTCTGCAGAAGCGCCTGCTGCAGGCTTCACCCGTTCCTCTTTAACCTGGCGCCGGGGGAAGGCGGCATATAGATGATCTGCCGAAGCAAACACTTTTTCCGCCGAACCAAGGTATACGGAAACCTCCGCAGGGGCAGCGGGAGAAGACGTGTTAATCCCGGCTACAACCAGATAAGCGCTGTAGAGGGAGTCAGGGAAGTAGCGGATATCCTCGTACTTGGCCTCCGTCCATTGTCCGGATACGGCGGTATCCCGGTAGGCAGGCACTGCAGCCGTTTCCCCGCTGCCTTGTATAATGCCGTACCGGTTCAAATACCGGTTGGCAATGACATAAACCTCCCCGCCGATCCTGCGGGAGGAAACATAGCTGCCCTCCGTCTCCACCTCCCGCAGGAGTTTGGGTGCTTTGCGGTCGGCGATGTCGTAGACGTGGGTTTTGACCGTGGATGGGGCTGCAGGGGCAATCAGACGTTTAGCGGCCGTCCCCCCAACAGACAAGCTCTCCTTGGCAGAAGAACCATTGGGGCTTTGCAGCTCCTGCTTCCTGCTGGAGGACCCAATGACCGTAAGCCGGTCTCCGTCCACATACAGCTCCTGTATGGCAAAAGCCTTTTCCTCCAATTGGAGGACAGATTCCAGCGTCATACCGGCTGCCGGCGCAGCCCGCACAATCATGATCCGGCTGCCGTTCACCTGATAAATATACTCCCCGTCGGTTTTCACCACATCGCCTTCATCCACCCCCTGAACCTGTACGTTGGTGGCGGAAAAATCCCCCGTCGGGGCTGCGCTGGTCGTTTGCTTCTGGGCAGCGCTTGCGGCAGCTTCAGGCCGGGCGACGGCTGAATCCTCCATCACAAACACCTGCATCCCGTCTCCGGGCCCGATGGTCAATCCTTGATCCTGCGCGCCGGCCAACAGCTCCTTCAGCTTGGTGTAGCTGCCTACGGCAGGCAGCAGATAATCCTCCGACTCCGCTGTTACCCGTTTGGCAGCGCCATCCCACTTTACCGAGGTTCCGAAAGCCTCGGCAAAAAACCGCAGCGGCACCAGCACCGTATCCCCATCCCGGACAGGGGCGGCTGCCAGCTTGACGGCAGTGCCATTTTTCTGTGCGTGAATATCCCCAGCCTTCAATAGAACCCGGTTCGCCTCCTTGGACGCCGTGATCATGCCCTCCGCTTCGTCGTAATCCACCGTTGCCCCCAATGCTTCGGCAATACTCCGCAGGGGTACCAGCAAGGTTCCCTCCGCCAGCCGCAGAGATGTGTCCATCACAAGAGCCTGTCCGTTCACTTCCACGGTGAAGCCGTCCAGGCTTGTGCCGGGAGGTGTGGAAGCCATCACCGAAGGCGGGAGTGTATGGTCCGGTCCGGCCGTTGCCGTGGAGGCATACTGCAGCAGGCCTGCCGAAACTCCTCCTGCCGCCAGCAAGGCGCCCAAAACAAGGGCTGCAGCCGCATTTCGTTTCATGGGAAACTCCTCCTTTATTTCCATCGGATTTCATCAAGTTGACCTTCTGACGGAACCCGTCTGAAAAATGTTGCAGAGGCTGGGAAACATCAAAAAACCCCCGCCACACCGGAAAGTCCGGGATGACGGAGGCACTGCAAGAGCCGCGGCTTATTGCACCAGCGCTTCCATTTGCTCGATCAGGTTCTTGAAGACGTCCATGGCTTGGCGAATCGGCTCAGGTGAGGACATATCCACACCGGCCTTCTTCAGGATGTTCAGGGAGAAGTCGCTGCCGCCGGACTGCAGGAAGCCCAGGTAACGGTCGACTGCAGGCTGGCCCTCATCCAGAATTTGTTTGGAGAAGCTGGTGGCTGCGGAGAAGCCGGTGGCATATTTGTACACGTAGAAGCTGTTGTAGAAATGGGGAATCCGCGCCCATTCCATCTCGATGTCCTTGTCTACCGCCATCTCTGTGCCGTGGTACTTCACGTTGAGATCGTAGTAGATTTTGCTGAAATCCTGGGGAGTCAGGGACTCGCCGGCTTCGGCACGGGCATGGACCAGCATTTCGAATTCGGCGAACATGGTTTGCCGGAAAACAGTAGTGCGGAACTGGTCGGCATAATAGGTAAGCAGGTACATCTTTTCCTTGGGGTTGGTGGTTTTCTTCAGGAGATAATCCATCAGAAGGGCCTCGTTCAGGGTAGAGGCCACCTCGGCCAGGAAAATGGTGTATTGGGCGTACCGGTATTCCTGATTCGTATCGGACAGGTAGCTGTGCATGGCGTGGCCCATCTCATGGGCAAGGGTAAACATGCTGTTCAGGTTGTCCTTGTGGTTCAGCAGCACATAAGGATGGGTGCCATAAGCGCCCCAGCTGTAAGCGCCGCTGCGTTTGCCCTCATTTTCGTAGATGTCGATCCAGCCGCTGTTGAAGCTGCCCTTCAGTACATCCAGATAATCCTGGCCAAGGGGCTTCAAGGCGTCAATGACGATTTCCTTGGCTTCGTCGTATGTAATTTTCATATCGAACTCTTCTACCAGCGGCGCGAAGAGATCATACATATGCAGCTCATCAACCTTGAGCAGCTTCTTGCGCAGGGTCATGTACCGCTGCAGCAGGGGAAGGGCCTCATGGATGGTGTCGATCAGGTTGGTGTAGACAGCCTTGTCGATATTGTCGCCGAAGAGGGACATTTCCAGGGCGGACGGATATTTTCTGGCCCGGGAGTAGAACAGATTCTTGGTTACATTGGCAGATAAGGTCGCGGCCAGAGTATTCTTTTGCTTGCTGTAGGTTTCGTACATGGTTTTGAAGGCGTTCCGGCGAACATCCCGGTTTTTGCTTTCCAGGAAGGTGATGTAGCTGCCGTGGGTCAGCTCCACTTCCTCGCCATTTTCGTTCTTGACCTTGGGGAACTTCATGTCCGCATTGTTAATCAGTGAGAAGATGGTGCTGGGAGCACTGGAAATATTGCCGACCTGGGCAAGCAGGGCTTCCTCAGCCTTGGAGAGCACGTGGGCCTTCTGCCGCTGCATTTCCTCCAGGGTCAGCTTGTAAAAAGCAAGCTCGGGAGCCTGAATCAGCTTGTTCAGCTCATCGTCGCTTAAGCTCAGAATTTCCGGCGTAATGAAGGATAAGGCCTCGCCCGCTTCAACCGAAAGCTTCTTGGATTTCTCCGACAGGGCTTGATATTCCGGCTCCGCCGTATCCTCGTGATGCTTCATATTGGAATAGACATATAAACGTTCCGTATGCAGGGAGATTTTGTCCTCCAGCTCGAAGCAGGCTTTGATCGCGTCAGGGCTGGATAGCTTTCCTTGGAAATCCTCCGCCTTCTTCAGCAGCTCCTTGGTGTCCTGATACTCCTTGTCCCACGCCTCCTGGCTGGGGAAAATATCCTCCAGCTTCCAACGGTGCTCAGGAGCGGTTTCCGTGCGTTTTTTGACCTGGCTCATGGGAATCCTCCTATCGGGTTTGGATTGGCTGTCCTGGCGGACAGCGGCTCCTGCCGCGGGCGAAGCGCTTGATGCAAGCAGCCCGGCGCACAGGATGAGGGACAGCAGTCGAAAAGGGGACAAGGCACCAACCTCCGCAAGCTTTTGGCCCAAAAAGAGACCAAAGTTTGCCTATTAGTATGTGCGGCTGCCCCCGCAGCTTATTCTGCCTTTATCGTCCCATTGTAAAAAAGCTGTACAAAATCAGAAAAAATGAAAAGCTGACCATCACGACGGCCATAATGGCAAGACCGCGCTTAAAGCCGGGGGCGATGGTGTCCTTCTTTAAGAGTAGCACCAAAGCGAAGCAAAAGGAAATAATTACAAAGGTTGCAATGACCTGCGGATCAGCCATACCGTAAAACCACCTAACATATGTACTTGGCAGCGGGAAGAGCTGTTTGATTCATTATTTTACCACAAAGCCCGTTTCATTGTAATTCCGTAGGAATTGTTGATTTCGTATTGACAATATCCCTATGCTTCGATTATGCTCTATTCAAGAACCTTACCGCAATTCCCAACTGAATACCTGTAAAGGGGAGTAGCTGTACAATAAAATCGTCATTACGAGGCATTCCTGCTCCGGTTTTATTGGCAATATTACACCTGTTAGCGAGACCTTTACCCTGAAGTATTACTTCTTCGACGAAGAGGGGATACTTTTGCGGTAGGGGTCTTTATTATTTTCAATGTATAGATAATAAGGAGGAGTGGAGTTTGGAATTATTCTTCGAGTATGGATGGGTGCTGCTGGTATTGGTGGCCCTGGAGGGTTTGCTGGCCGCGGATAATGCGCTGGTGCTGGCGATTATGGTTAAACGTCTTCCGGAGGAAGAGCGGAAGCGGGCATTGTTTTACGGATTGGCTGGAGCCTTCGTGTTCCGTGCACTTTCCCTGTTTGTCATTTCGTTTCTGGTGGACATCTGGCAGATCCAAGCGATAGGCGCGCTTTACCTGCTGTTTATCGCGGCCAACCACATTTTCCGGAAGGTTATGTTCAAGAACAAGAAGATTGAAGAAACCACAGGCGTTGTAGTGGAGGATAAAAAACCGGGCTTCTGGATGACCGTATTGAAGGTTGAATTGGCGGATATCGCCTTTGCCATCGACTCCATTCTGGCCGCAGTAGCATTGGCCGTAGCTCTTCCTGCCAGCGGATTGCCCAAGATCGGCGGTATGGACGGCGGACAATTCCTGGTAATTTTCGCAGGCGGCTTCATCGGACTGATCATCATGCGTTTTGCGGCTAACCTGTTCGTGAAGCTGCTGCAATCCCGCCCCAACCTGGAAATTGCCGCGTTTGTCATCGTGGGCTGGGTAGGCGTTAAGCTGGCCGTTATTACGCTGGCCCATCCGGACATCGCTATTCTGTCTGAGGATTTTGCCCACAGCACAGCCTGGAAGCTTAGCTTCTATGTGGTCCTGGTGGGGATTGCCGCGGCAGGCTGGTTCCTGAGCGGAGGCAAGAACAACGATTCCAAGCCCACTCCGGGCGCTAAGGAATTGGAAAAGCAAATGGGCTGATGATTCTAAAATGCAGGCTAAGCGGCCGGCGGTTTTGGGCCAAGCCTCAATAAAAACCAGGGAGGACATGATGTCCTTCCTGGTTTTTTTTCGCGAGTAGAATGATAGCGCACAACAAATGTATGCTATTGGCGTAAATTCGAGGGAAATCACCAAATAAGATACATGAAATGTATGCTATAGCCGCTCAAGAGCTGCTAAACCTCCATTATAGAGTGAATAGGATACATTTTATGATTGCTATTGGAGAAAATCGGGTGCAAAAACGCGGATAGCAATCATTTTATGGCGCTTACATCCAGCTTGGCCACTCCGGCAGTCTCTTGCCTCTCCACGCCAAAAAACGGACATTCCACTTGGGATGTCCGTTCTCTATCCGCCACTCGTCCGACCGATCAGACCTTGCGGAAATTCTCCAGGATCTGCAGCCGATCTTCTTCCGTCCCCTTGAAGCGCTCCGGAGAAAACCGCTCCTCCGCCCAGTGCATCATGGCCGGCCGGCTCAGAAAGGTATGGCATTCCTCGCCCCATTCCTCGGAGATTTCCCGGAGGATGAGGGTTTTTCCGTTGATCTCTACATTCAGCATGTTCCATTTGTCGCGTTTATAGACTTCTACCGTCTTGATTCTGTTGCTTTTCACCGTGTTTCCCCCGCTTAAGTGGTTTATCATTGCTTCCTAACACTTTAGCATGAAGCGGGGCATTAATCAAAAGGGGGGACAGCCTCCCTCCTGGCAGATGCCCTTAAAAAACAACAAAAATACCTGTGAATACCACAAGACGGGAAAAGGAAAATCCTGTATGTTCATTTTGCAAGCGCTTCAATAACGAAGTGACTCTGTTTAAAAGGAGGTTTGCCTGACTGTTTATCCGTCCAAACCATATCTATCCAAAGGAAGGTGTAAGCTTATGTACCAATGGTTTAAGCTCGCAATAGCAGCGGCCATGCTGGCAGCCACATCCTTGTCCGTACCCGCACCGTCTCAAGCAGCGTCCGTAACCTGCAGCACAGCGTCGTGTCTGACGTCAGCTCTGGCCAATGCACAGCCCGGCGATGTGATTACCCTTGCAGCAGGAGTAACCTTCACAGGAAATTTCACAGCATCCAAAAACGGCACCTCATCCGCCAAAATTACGATTAAGGGAGCAAGCTCCACGAATAAGCCGGTTTTGAACGGGGGTACCACCTCCAGTGGCTACGCCTTGTATATAACAGGCGACTATTATGATGTGCGCAATGTGAAAATAACAAACGCCAAAAAAGGCATCATGCTGGATCACGCCAACAACAATTGGCTGGAGTATCTGGAGGTATACAACATCGGGGAAGAAGGGGTGCATTTCCGGGACGGCAGCTCTACTAATGTAATCAAAAATTCTGCCGTATATGATACAGGTAAGCTGAACCCGGAATATGGGGAAGGGGTTTATGTCGCGTCGGACGTAGGCAAATGGGGGAGTTACAAGAAGGAGACGGACCATAACCGGATCTCCGGGGTATCCTTCGGCCCCAATGTCCGGGCTGAGCATGTGGATATTAAGGAGGGATCAACAGGCACCGTGGTAGAGAATTGTACGTTTGACGGAACGGGCATTTCAGGGGCCAATTATGCGGACAGCTTTATGGATGTAAAGGGGAATGATGACATCATCCGGAATAACACCGGCTACTGCAATGGAAACAGCAAGATCGCAGACGCCTTCCAGGTCCATGAGCGTGCAAGCGGGTGGGGACAAAACGCCTCATTTACCGGAAACACGGTGTATCTGGACAATGCTACAGCTTATGTTGTGAACGCAGATAACGGCGCGACGGCTGCAGCATCCAACAATACGCGCAGCCCGTCGGGCAATATGTACAAAGGAAGCGTGAATTAACCTCTCGGATTAGTCAAAAAGGGGGACCTCCTTCATCCGGTACATGGCCTTGTCCGCCCGGTTCAGCAGAGTGGCGGCATCCTCGCTGTTCTCCGCATACAAGCTTGCCCCGAAGCTTGCTTCCACCCGGATGGTTTGGCCCTTGTAGGGGATGTCCATGGCGCGGATGGCATTGGTCAGCTCCAGCAGGGTTCCGCTGATCTCCGTATAAGACGGGACAGGGTGCATGAATACGGCCAGCTCATCGCCGCCCAACCGTCCCACTGCTCCTTTTTTGCCGACAATCCGGGCAATGATCCGGGCAACACCGGCCAGGACAGCGTCGCCCCCTTCATGGCCGTAAGCTGTGTTCATCTCCTTGAATTCATCGATGTCGATGTACAGCACTGCCAGCGTGTGCCTTTGCTGCTCCGCCAGGACAATAGCACCCTCCAGCTTCTCCAGGAAGGCTCCGCGGTTCAGAACTCCGGTGAGGGAGTCCCGGGTCGCTTGATGGTGCAGCTTCCGCAGATGACGGTTGGATGCCGTCACATCCTGGACAGACAACAAAAAAACGGGACGGAACAGGCCCCGGATAAGGCTGCTGTCGATCCGGAATTCCCGCCGTTTTCCCCCTTGATAAACCGAGATATTGAGGCCGGCGAAGCTCTTGTGATCGGCAAGCTTCTCCAGAAGCCGGCGGTCTGCCAGAAGGGCGGACGCCGCAGATCCGTCTGCACCGGCTTCCAGCAGAACTCTGGCTTGGGCGTTGGCCAGCAACGGGCGGCCCTCTGCGGTTATAGTCAGCATAGCAAACGGATGATGCTCGAAAAGCTTGATGTAAAGAGAAGGCACATAACGCAGCAAAGCAATCAATTCGTTACCCCCCGCAGCGTATAAGGAAGCCGGTCCGCTCCAGACGGAGGGAGACCGGCTTCTTCTTCCTTGCTGTAGTAGGACGTTTGACCCCCGTCCCGCTCAATTAAAAAAATCATACCGCACCAACCATCCGGTTGGAAACTAAGAGGAAGGGAGGCCCGCGGCTTTATCCGGTTCTTCTACGTCCGGTTTAGGCAAGAAATCCCATTCGTTCGAAGCGTTTCGTGCTGTATCGGCGTTTTGCTTCGGGATTCGCTTCCCTGGTAGTGGCGATAGTCCGCAGGAAGGATAAAAGTGAACAGAGTCCCCGATTCCGGACTGGAAATAAACCGGACTTCCCCTCCCAAATACCTCTCTCCGAACAGCTTCATGCCATACGTTCCATAGCCGCGTCCTTCCCCCTTTGTGCTGAAGGAGCGTTTGAAGACCTGAAGCTGTATCTCCAGGGGCATAAATATTCCGTTATGTACTTCAATGGCGATGCTGTTTCCCTGCCTGCCCGTACGGATGCGGACCGGCTGGTCCCCGGCGGCCTCGGCGGCGTTCTTCACCATATTGGTGACCACTCTGCGCAGGAGGATGGGATCGCTCACCGGAACAAGCTCCTCCTCCCACTCCAACCGGATATCCACCGTATGCTCCGCCGCGTTCTGAACCGAATCCGCAACGGAACGGATCAGGCCATTCAGGTGGACGGGCTCCGGGTTCACATCCAACTCCCCTTTTTCCGCATGGATCAGGTCCCGGTGGTTCTCAATTTCCCCGATAATCACCTCGACGGCATCCTTGGCACAGCCGCACAGCTCCTGGAGCTGGGGCAGGTCCTCTGTCATATGGGTCAACTCCATAAATCCCCTGGCTGCACCTGCACTGTTCAACAAATCATGAAGAAACAGCTGCTCCAGCACCTTCTTGCGTTTTTCCTCGCTGATGTCGCGGATCATAAAAAGGATGGCATCCGGGTTGGACTGGCCTGCCGGCATAGCATGAACCGAAAGCTCATGGCTCTCTGTAAGCTGTCCGTCTGCAGAGGTGGTCAGGAGACATTCCCGGTAGACGGGCTGTCCGGTCTGCTGCACCTCAAGAATGGCCGTATTGGCCCCGCACACTGTGCAATAGGCAGTTGTGCCGCATCCCCCGGGGGTTTTGCAGGAATGGATGCAGCGGAGCATCTCGCCGGGCCTGCAGCCCAATCGTTCGTGAAGCGGCACAACCCCCAGTACCTGAAGCAGGCCATTGTTGGAGTAAATAATCTGGCGCTGTTTATTTAGGACCAGCACCAGATAGGGAAGAAGCTGGAATATCCCTTGCAGCGCGCTGTTCCGGGCCAATTCCTCCGCCTGCCGGACAACAAGCTCTTGCGGTAAGCGTGAATCCATAACAGAAACTCCTTTTCTTGTTGCTTATAGCCGGGCCTTAATGCAGCGGCTATTTCATGATTTCGTAGGTCTGCTGGAATTTGTCCGCCTGCTCCACATGGCCGGATTGGCGGTAGGCCAGTCCCATCAGCCGGTAAATCTCCGGATTGGCGGGGGAAACGGCCAGAGCGGAGGAGAGAAGAGGCAGCGCTTTTTCCCAATGGCCCGCCTCCAGCAGCTGACTGGCCTCTTGGGTGGTGCTGGAACGCGGGGGCTCCAGCTCCGCCAGCAGCCGGTGTATCTTTTCCACGGTAAACGGCTTTTGCAGATAGGCGGACGCTCCCAGCCGGGTGCATTCCACGGCATTCTTGACGGTGCCAAAGGCCGTAATTACCACCACCGGCGTGGTGATGCCCCGTTGGACCATCCAGTTCAGCACCTGCTTGCCGCTTATACCGGGCATTTTCATGTCCAAAAAAACAACATCATAGGATTGAGCCTTCAGCATATCCATCGCCACAGGTCCGCTGGCTGCCAGGTCCGCAGTAAACCCCTTGTGCTCCAGCGCCTTGGTCAGAAGGACCCGGATGGATTTCGTGTCGTCAACGATCAGCGCCCGTTTCAATAGAAGCCCCCCGGTTTAATAGAATCCATTTCCTAAATAGTTCTATTATAGGCCCGTTGGCAAAAGGGAGGCAATCTGTATGTATACAAAATTGGGATAGTTGAGGGGACAATTATGGAAGAGGGGATAGTGGCCGAATTAAAGTTTGCGGGTTTCTATGAGGAGAGAAAAGTAATATAATACTAAAGGCCTAAAAAATCTGCTGCAGGGCTCCCCCCACAGGCATGGGGAGAGCCGTAAATTGGTCGATAGACATTTCCTTCAACGCTTGGTAAAATCAAGTGGGGGGCTAGGACCAATTGTCGCCTGCAGTTTCGTATTCATTTATAATGAGAGTATGATTGTAGAACACTCTCGAAATTTGTTTCTTTTCCGCAGGAGTCACCGGCATATCATTTGCACGAGTCGCTACACCACATATTTGCGAATTGCGGACAGCCTTAGCCAAACTGGGTGTAATAGTAAAAGATTGCATCCACAACAACTCCTCTGTAAAGGTATATAGTCCTTCATTTAGATTATCAAAAAATAGCGGATTTTGAAACAGGGGATGAGATGAATGAAGCTGAAAAATACAAGAAATTACGTGATCCTGTCTGCTCTTTTTATATTAATGGGTTGGCTGGTGCTTGTAACGGTCAGTAAACCATATTTAGGTGTATCAGTAGAACAAAATGATTCCCAAAAATGGGTGGTTACAGAACTTTCCACAAAAGGGATCGGGCAACACAGTCTTCGAGTCGGTGATGAAATTCTGTCGATAGATAATACATTGCCTGGTGAGAACAAGGCGCTTCAGAATTGGGGCAGTCTTGCCGACTGTAAGAACGTAGAGGTATTACGAGGGCAAGAAGTAGTACAGATCTCTTTTGACAACCAAGGAATGACGCTTTATGATGCTACCTCCATTATTGAAAGTCTAGTCTGCTTGTTGTTGGCGGGTATAATATTTATCCGCATTCCCAACTCACCTTCGGCTGCTCTTCTTGCTGTAGTGTTTTTGTCCGGTGCTGTTACTTATATGAGCCAGGGAGCATCCATCAGGGGAGAGGGCTTAGCTAAAATCAGCATCGAAACATCCCTGTCCATACTGCCGATTCTGTTTTTTCACTTC
The DNA here is from genome assembly GCA_023391955.1 of Bacillota bacterium. Classification (GTDB taxonomy): domain Bacteria; phylum Bacillota; class Bacilli; order Paenibacillales; family NBRC-103111; genus Paenibacillus_AR. Next base: position 11,894 of record JAEWAA010000503.1, read on the forward strand.
TTGATTGTTTTCTTCAAGGAAAAAGCCAATATTATTCTTTCCAGAAAAATGCTGATCTTTTTCTATTCCGTCGCTTTTGCAGAATTTTTATTCAGATTGCCCTATTTGTTTTCCAACGAATGGACTTCCTTCGTTCACGATATAGCGCCTACGGCGTCTCTTGGATTATTCGTTATTACCGTGTTTTACAATTTGGCCTTTTTGGTGTCCTTTTACTTTAAACATGGAAGAAACAGATCCTATTTGGCCTCCATCATAAAGTCGATTTGGTATGCTCTTTTTGTTTCTTTTCTGCCTATTGTCAGCCTCTCCTTCGCGCCAATGATAATAACGGGTAATTCTATTGTTGACGCTGTTTACACCAGCGGGTTCCTGTTGCTTTTTCCCGCATCCTTTGCCTATTTGATTGCATCCGACCAGCTTTATGATATTGGTCTGGTTTTCCGGCGCTTTTTGTTTGGTTGTTTGCTGGCCGTGGTTCCGGCGTCGATTGTCACCGGTCTTTTTATGGCCTTTTTCCAAGAGGGCGCCACCAACCAGATGATTGTATTTGTTTTTTTCAGCTGCCTGCTGGCTTTGGCCTTGATGCTCTATTCCACTGAGTACCTGACGACCCGGCTGGAGCCGATTTTCTTCCCGCGGAAGGCAATGCTCAATAATTCGCTGAAGAAGATCTCCCGGAATCTGAGTACGGTATCGACTATGCGGGAAATGAAGGATATTTTTTTGGCGGATATCGTCCAGACTTTGGATGTTCAAGGCGGTGCGATTGTTTGCCAGTACCCGGATAGTGTGGAAGCCATCTCAGCAGGCGAGGTGAATGAAGAGGAGATCAAGGCGCTTCTGGCTCAAAAAGAGTGGAGCGAAAGCGAACGGTACACCTGCATGGAAATCAGCCGGACAGAGGAGTCTACCAACTATCTGGTGATGACCCGCAAGCGCACCAATGTCCTGTTGAGCCGGGAGGAACAGCAATGGCTGGGCCTGATTACCTCCTATCTGGAGGTGAGCCTGGAGAATGTGCACCTGATCCGGGCGTTAACCGCAAAGCTGCAGGACTTGTCTTCGCGGTTCAACGATGATACATCGGCTGCAGAGTTCCAATGGTTCCGCAAGGTGATGTTTGAGCTGCAGGAAGAAGAACGTATCCGGATTGCTTCGGATTTGCATGATACCACGATGCAGGATTTATTTTTCTTAAAACGCCGGTTTTCCGCTTTGATGGATAGGTATGTAATGAACCGGGAGGATCAAGAGCATCTGGAGAATATCCTCAAGTTTGTAGATTTGATCAATGCCAGCCTGCGCCAAAGCTGCTTTGAGCTGAATCCCCATCTGCTCCGGGAAATCGGGCTGATTGCCACGCTGCGCCAGTACTTGGAGAAAGAGGCGTATATGACGCCATTCCATATTCATTTTGAACCCGGGAATGGAGTGGGACGGGTGGAGCAGGAGTCCTTGACTACCAAACGGCATCTGCTGCGGATTGTCCAGGAGCTGTTGAACAATGCCAAGAAGCATTCCCAAGCCTCCAAGGTCAGCTTCCGTTTGTCTGCCACTCCCCAGCAGTTCAAGCTTATCTACGAGGATGACGGTATTGGCA
>JAEWAA010000607.1 GCA_023391955.1 Bacillota bacterium
ATCCAGCCCATCGCGATATAAAAAATCGTAGAGGTGAACAGAAACCGTTTGGTGAAAAAAGCCTTAAAGGCGATACCCGCCAATGCGATGCCCCACACGATGCCGAACAGGGTCCAGCCCAAGGGCCCGCGGATCACATTAAACAGAAGCGGCGTATAGGTGCCGGCAATAAACAATTAGATGGAGGAATGGTCGAAAATCTCGAACAGATCCTTAACCTTGCCCTCAGGGAAGCTGTGGACCAGGGTGGAGCAGGTATACAAAATAAGCATGGTAACGCCATAGATGGTGAAGCTCACCACATGCCAGGCGCTGCCGTCCAGACTGGCGAATACCACCAGCAGAACCAAAGCCGCAACACTCAGCAAGGCTCCGATTCCATGGATAATGGCATTGGCGATCTCTTCGCGCCGGGTATACACGTGTGTGTTTGCCACTGCAAATCCTTCCTCTCCATATGCTTGATCCTACCCATTATACTCCAATCCGCGGCCCAAAAGCACCCTTCTGCAGAATAATGGAACCCGTTGCTTTTGGCTTCATCCGCACCTATCATATAGATATTGCGGCATTCGGCCGAAAAATTTGAGGGTTCCGGGGTGTTGTGGGATGTGGTGGATATGGATTGCCCTGCCGCTGCTTGTGGCAGCTGTGGCATTTGGCGTTGCCTTGTGGCATTTTTCCGACAAGGTGGTGCGGATCAAGGTATGGGACGGGGAAAGGATCCTCCGGTTTGAAACGGACAGCGGTGTGCTGGACCCGGCTTATCTAGCGGCGCTTCCCAAGGAGGACGTGACGATTACCTCTCCCTATGGGTATGCCCTCTCCGGCTGGTTCATTCCCTGCGGTGCGGACAGCAATAAAACCGTGATCCTGGCCCATGGCGTAACCCGCTCCAGATTGTCCTCCATGAAATATGTAGAGCTGTTCCGCAAGCGAGGCTACAATGTGCTGGCTTATGACCACCGCCGGCACGGTCAAAGCGGAGGAGCCTCCACCACGTACGGCTTCTATGAAAAAGAGGATCTACGCGCCTGGGTGGATTGGGTGTTCCGGCGTATGGGACCCGGCGCGGTGGTGGGCACCCACGGAGAATCCATGGGCGCCGCTACCGTGCTGCAGCATGCCGCCACCGATGAGCGGCTGCGGTTCTGTATCGCGGATTGCCCCTACTCGGATATTATGGGGCAGCTGATCTACCGGCTGAAGGTAGAATATCCGGGAGTCCCCGTATCCCCCACCATCCCGCTGGTGGCGCTGCTCTGCCGGCTCCGTAGCGGTGCACGGCTGGATATGGCGGAATCCCTGCGCCAACTTCCGTTGGCGGGCACGCCGGTGCTGTTCATACACGGCCAGGAGGACAGCTACATCGAGAAGCGGATGACCGAGGAGATGTTCCGGCTGAAGCAGGGAACGAAGCGGCTGTACCTGGCTCCAGGTGCGGACCATGCGGAAGCGTATATGAAAAACCCCGACGAATACGACCGTATCGTCGGGGAGTTTTTGGAGGAAGCCGGGGTATAGGCGAGCTGCAAAAGTACAGTTATTTCCCGGCAAATAACTTCATGCCGCCGGCCGGCCTGCAAAAGTGCAGTTATTTTCCGCAGAAAGCCCGGTTAGCCGGTTGCGGGGCGGAATTAGCTGCACTTTTGCAGGATGAGGCACCCATTGGGGCCTTCCCGGCTAGAATAGCTGCACTTTCGCATTTGGGCAGCGGTCAAACTTTACCGCCCGCTCCAAGGCCTGTTTCCTCCTCCGGAATCGGTGTATACCGTCCCGGCCAGAAGGACCACTTGCCGAGAATCCGGGTCAGGGCCGGCACCAGGAACGGCCTTACCACAAAGGTATCCAGCAGCACGCCGATGGCGGTAATGATCCCGAAGTGAACCAGGATCTGAATGGGCAGGGTGCCCAGAACCGCAAAGGTGCCGGCCAGAATCAGGCCTGCGGAAGTGATGACCGAGCCGCTTTCCATAACGCCCTCCCGGATAGCGCGGGAAAGGGGCATGGTGCGGCTTTTTTGCCAGATGCCGGAGATCATGAAGATGTTGTAATCCTCACCCAACGCCACCAGGAAGACGAAGGCATAGACGGGAATGAATCCCTGGATGGCGTCGGCACCCAACAGATAATGAATGACCAGCCAGCCCAGTCCCAACGCCGAGAAGTAAGACAGGAGCACGGTGGCAATTAAATACACCACTGCAATGATGGACCGCAGGTACACCAGCAGCAGCAGGGCAATCAATAGAATAACGGCCGGAATGATAACCGAAGCATCCCGGTCACCGGTCTCACGGGTATCATACTGGGTAGCCGTTTGGCCAGAGATCCACACCTTGTCCCCAGGCTCCCCTACGCCGGAAGCGCCTAGGGCCTTTTCCATGGCGTTGTAAAATTGGGGAATGGTGTCCATGGCCTCAGCCGAATACGGGTTCATGTTCAGCTCCACCTCATAGGCGACGAGGGTGGGGTCTGTTTTGCCCGCGATAGGGTCTGACACCTTGCTGACAAAAGGCAGTGCCTTCAGCGCCGCTGCACCATCTACCTGCTTGCCGTCGGTGTCCAGCATCACCTTAACGGGCGCAAGCTCGCCGGGGCTGAACTGCTCGGCAATCACCGCGAAGCCCTGGCGGGATTCCATATCCTCCGGAAACGAGGACAGGGTATCAAAGGTGTAGGAGATGCGCGGCGCGAAGGAAGCCAGCACCCCCAGCAGGATAAACGCGGATAAGGCGACGGTCCACGGCTTTCTGACAATCCAGCCGCTGAAAATATTGCTGTACGGGTGGGGATGCCGTACGGGCGGAACAGGCTTGCCGGTGCGGGCCGCCCGCTCCTCCTGCATCTCCCGGGTCCGCGGGATGAAGGGATAGAAGGAGGTCCGGCCGAGCACAGCCAGCAGCGCAGGCACCAGCGTCAGGCTGGCGATGCCCATCACCAGAATGGACAGGCTAAACGGAACGGCGAAGCGGTGATATGCCCCGTATTTGGCCAGAAGCAGCGCCAGGAGCGAAAGCACAACGGTAAAGCCGCTCATGGCGATGGCGCCCGAGGAATCGCTGATAGCATTCAGCAGGGCTTTGGTTTTGTCCTTTTCCTCCTTCAGCGTCTGACGGAAACGGGCGATCAGGAAGAGGCAATAATCCGTTCCGGCACCGAACAGGAGCACCGTCATAATGGACATGGCCTGGGAATCCACCTCGATCCAGCCCATGGAGGCAATCCAGCCGATAAGGGGATTCACCACCAAATAGGCGAAGCCTACACCCACAATGGGGATCAGCGCGAGAATCGGCGAACGGTAAATCAGAAGCAGAATAACCAGCACCAGAAGCACCGTGCCGATCAACAGGGACACATCCGCGCTTTTGAACAGTCCTACCGCATCCACCTGGATGCCGACGGGTCCCGATACCCGGGCGCTCAGCTCCGCACCGTCGGTTTTGGCGGCGAAGGGATCGGCGCCCAAGAGAGCCGCTGTTTTTTCCTTCAGGGTTTCCAGATCGGCTTTAAGCCCCTCCGTATCCGACCCTTTTTGGAAAATAACAGGCAGCACCAATGTGCTCTGATCCTGTGACAGCTGGCTGCGCAGCGCCTGCGGCGGCATTTTGTGCAGAGGCGGCACCACAAGCTGGTGGGTCAGAGGCTCCTGTTCCAATGTGCGGGTGACATTCTGGATGCCAGTCAGGTCCCCGTCCTGCATCCCGCCTGAGCGGTGCCATACCAAGAGTGCGGGCACTCCGGCGTCACCCGGGAACTCCTGTGCGGCTAAAGCTTCGCTGACGACAGATTGTGTGTCCGCAGGCAGATTGGCCGCGTTGTTGTTTTCCTGGCTTTTGGCCGAGGGCAGAAGCATGCTTAATCCGCCCGCCAGCAAAATCCAGATCAGAATGGTTACCCATTTGGTACGGGGACCGGCCACTGTGCGGCCGTATTGCTCCCATAAGTGCTTCTTGGACATGACCAACGCTCCTTTGCCGATTGCGGCTTATAGCTTTCAAAGCTGCTTTTATTTATAATGAATACAACAATCCCATTATATATACCGACGGGTTAATTATTCAAGGGGAAGTGAAGGGTTTGGATCAAAAAAGAAAACGTCCTCCCGGACGTCCGCCGAAAAGCCCGGAGCCGCAGGCCGGAATCGAGGCACAGCTCCTTGAGGCGGCGGCTCGGCTGTTTATGGAAAAGGGCTATGAGCAGATCTCTTTGGAGCAGATCGCGGTCGACTGCCAGGTGACGAAAGCGACGATTTATTACTATTATTCCAATAAAGCGGTGCTGTTTACCCAAGCTGTGGTTCATTTGCTGGGTCGTGCAGCCGATATAACGCGCCTTATGCTGGCCGGCCCCGGAACGCTGAAGGAGCGCCTGGTTCAAATCGCCACCGGACATCTGGCCGAAACCCGGCCTGATCTGATGACCATGCTGAAGGAGGCGGAGTCCCGGCTTTCCCCGGAGCAGGTGCAGGAAATCCATGACGCGGAGGGCCGGATCCACCATATTATGGCGGAGGCCTTCCGGGAGGCTGCCGGCCGGGGGGAGTTAAAGCCCTTATCCCCCAGTTTTCTGGCCTTCTCCTTTTCCTCCCTGCTGATGCTGGGCAACCGCGCAGTGCTGATGGAGCAGTATCCGTCCGTACGGGAGTCCGCCGAAGCGATTGTGGAGCTTTTTTTGGAGGGTGCCGCCGTTTAGGGCGTGTCTGAAAACTCGCTTGAGGGCACCTATTAACGCCTTTTCGCCCCTGACTTCGTTACTTCCCCTTGACGTACCCCCGGTACGCCTGCGGGCAAGTGCCTTGCCTGGAACGAAAATTCGCTAACATTTGCTCCCCTCGGAGTTTTCAAACACACCCTAGACCTTCTTCAATCTGTGTAAACCATATAGAGCCGTCCGGACATTCAGCCTTATTCCATGGCTGCTTGTCCGGGCGGCTCTATCTTTTTTTTGGTAGAGAAGGTATAGAAGCGCAAAATCCGGCCATGCTAGTAATCATACAGCCAGCCATTGCAAGATTCATAGATTTTCTCATACCGGCGGTGTCCGCCGGAAACCAATTCATGGAGGATGATGGATACGATGAAACACCACATGCGCTATACTTTGCTGCTGATGCTTCTCCTGAGTCTAGTCTCCCCCTGCGGCAGCGCTTCTGCCCGACAATTGCTCAGCGACGAGGAATGGGATGTCCATATTGCAC
>JAEWAA010000634.1 GCA_023391955.1 Bacillota bacterium
CCCTCAGCCTGCTGATCTCCCACGTCAACATGCCCTTTTCGATTCGTAAATGCAGCAATTCTGTCTGTAAATCCTTCATGATCACCTGAACCGCGGAAAGGATAGCTTCGGCTGTTGGGATATGAACGGCTTCTGTCTGTTCCGAGATCAGGTCCAGGAGGTGATCGGTGCATTCCTCACAGACATGAATCCCCATGTAAAGCTCGTCTTCCTCTTCGATCATTCCATTGTAAGTCTCCAGCAATTCGGCCAAGGTCGTCACCCTCTATACATGTATTACGCATATGCGTACCGGATATAACTGGATTATATGGTACGTTTATGCGTAAAGTCAACAGCTAAAGAGCTGAGAATAATGGGATGGTGATGATGTTTCCAATGCCAAAGAAGGTTGTTGTCAAAATCCCCGCCTTAGCCAAGAAATTCGACATTTCATTACGAGAGTTATCTCGTCTTTCTGATGTCCGTCATGCTGCATTAAGTGAGCTGTCTAACGGCAAACGGGAGAGCATTAGCTTCAGTCACATTGAACGAATTGCAGATGCCCTTAATATTACTGATATCCGGGAGATTATTGAAATCGTCGAAACGGATGAATGACTCCCTTTCCCAGGTGATCGGAACAGATCTGGGGCTTGTTGTGCTGGATACACAGTATACTGTTGCATAATTGAAGGAGACTAAAACATGAATGCCGTTAAACTATTAGAAAAAGGAAATTGGTATGGAACATGCGATCCGAACGGTGACATTGCATCACTAAGAGCTGCCCTTGCAGAAGCATCGACAGAAACGGATACCGCCCTGATCATCACGGAATTATTCAAATTGGGTGATTTTTCCGCTAAGGACATGTTCATTCAACGGATGAATACGACCAAAAACGAAAGCATGATGAACGTATACATACGCTTATTTTGTTTGGTCGCCTCACATCAGGATCTGATGAAAGTGGAAAACCTGGCTTTCCTTTCCGACTTATCCGAACAAAATGCCGATACCTTTGCTTCTTCTGCCGTCCATACATTATCTTATGAGGCGGTTCCTTATCTGTTGGCGATGCTGGACGAATGGGAGAATACGAATGTAGAAGATACCATCCGAAACTCATTGGATATCTTCCTGAATTATTCCGACGAGCTGGATGAGGATGCGGCTGTAGATGAGATTGGTCAGCTCTATCTCGATCTGATGAAGAAGGTGGATGCGGACCAGTATTATTACTATTCCACCCCGGTATTTCCGGGGCCGCTGGCCAAGAAGCTGATTGAGAAGTCAGCTGCGTCGCGGCAGGAACAGGCTCCGTTAGGAACCCATCTCTTTCCCTTTTTGCTGTCAACATGGAGCGGCATTAACTGTCCCGTTGAATATAACACCGTTGTGGACGACAGGCTGCTTGATGGAGTTTACCATTATGTTCAGGCGCTTTCTGAGATGGATTGGGAAGCCGGTGTGAAATATTTTTATGGACATCCCATAGTCTAGGGCATGAATAGAGAGATTCGCACAAAGAAGTTGGATGGAAAACATGACGTTTTTCCGCCCAGTTTTTTTTATTTTTGCAGAATGAACCTCATGCCGGGATGAATTGTCAATTGGGTGGAGGTGAAGCATTTGAGCCATGATCATTTAAGGTATATCGAAAAAATGGATCAAAGCATGCTGGAGGAGTTAATGCGGGATTACGGCCATGACGTGTGGAATTTCTCATTTTTTCTGACGAAAAACCATGTTCTTGCAGATGACATTACCCAAGATACGTTTATCCAGGCTTATCGCCATGTTGCTGGTTATAGAGGTGAAGCCTCCGTGAGAACCTGGCTGCTCCGGATCACCCGCAATATCAGCTATAACTATATGAAATCCGCTTTTATCCGCAAGGTGTTTCTATTCGGTCTGGCAAGTTCAAATGAAACCAGCCGTTCCGCGGAGGATGCATTCTTGGAGAAGGAAGCGACTAGTGAGGTGTGGCGGCAGGTATTCGCGTTGCCCACCAAGCTTAGAGAGACACTGGTGCTTCATGCCAAGTATCAATTATCTATTCAAGAGATTGCGAACGTCCTGCAAATTCCGGAGGGTACGGTGAAATCGAGATTGTTTACAGCCCGTAAAATGATCACGAAATCCTTGGAGGAGGTGGATGGAAGTGGAGTCTATGAGACCAAGCTGGTATGATGCGCTGCAAGACAAGCCTCTAGCTAGTGCTTCTTTTAATGATAAATTGGCTACAAGAATCAGGCAGAAAGCACAATCCCTGGAGTTCAGAAGAGGAAGTCCAAGAACACGAGGCGTAGTATACGGTACAGCATGCCTGTTGCTTTGTTTATTTGTATTCTTCATCTATTCAAAGACTGCCTTTAGGCCAGATCCCGGCACACTAAAAGGAGTTTATACCGTGGAGGCGGAATCCGGCCAGCCTATTATTTTTTCTATGGATATAAATGCCGGAGGAGCATTGCTTATCGCGGAGCAAGGAACGTCCAGGGTCAGTTACTATATACCGCAAGATAAACAGGGAATGCAGACGGGAGAGGGTTTTGTTGCCGGATCGGCCGGTATTGAGGCAATCCCTATTCTTATGGGGGAGGTGCTAAGTCCGGATATCGCCCGAATACAAATAACGGATAACGAAAACCAATCATTCCAAGCCCGAATAGTTGCCCATGCAGACAAGCGGTATTGGTTTGCCACCCAGCCTAACCGGAAAGAAAGGGCTCTATGGTATAAAGTCGTGGCTATAGGGGCTTCTGGGGATACAGTCGGGGAAGAAGTGTTGTTTTAGCGGAGCTAGTCTGCAGGTGGATTGTGATAAAATTAGGATATAAGGGGCAACAGCAGTAGGATTCGCATTCCAAACCAAGCTCCGGAGGAGCCTATCGCAAATTAAAGCCGATTCACCCCGCCATGAAGAGATCGATTTGGGCATTGAAGGAGACGAACTCATCTGAGTATACCAGCGTGCGACGACTTGGTTTGGCTGGATTTCGATCCTCAGGCTGGCCGCTGTCCGGCCATTGTCCTCTCAAACACAGAGTTTAACGAAATGACGGGATTTGCTGTGGTTTGCCCGATTACAAGCCAAGTCAAAGACTATCCATTTGAATAAAAGCCTGGATGTTCAAAATGGAAAGTAAGTATTGTCGGTCATGCAGCTGCCGAATCGGAATTTTTGAGGGCCGTTTTGCGGAATGTCCGGTCTGTATTGGCGTAAATAATTCTGTTTCTATCTGCGTAAAAGAACCACCATCCTCTATTACCGAGGGCGGTGGTTCTTTGAGCTTCCGGGAGCTTTCGCTTACGGCTCAATCAGATAATAAAGGGTGCCGGTAACCGGTGCGCCCAGAGCCAGCAGGCCGATGGTTTGAACATTACCGATGCTGACGGAGAATGTAGAACCGGCAGGAACGGTAAATTCGAAGGTCGGGGCGTTGTAACGGGTGATGACCAGATGAACGGCTCCAGCTGTGCTGGCTACGGTTACGACACCCTTGGTACCCAGAGGATCCTGGGCTACATAGTAGCCTTGGCCAACGCCGGCAGCTTGGTTGTAGGGGAATACTAATTGAATCGCCATGTTTCTTCCTCCCTTCATGCTTTGATACTGTAGTCTATGAAGCTACTAAGAGAAGGGACACGGACAAGTAACGTATGCAAGAATCCATTTTTGAAAGGATAGAGGAATGGGCCCCCATATGTCCCGCAGTGGACAGAAGCATCCGGGAGTGCGAAAATGAAAAATAAAAAATGTAAAGGGTGAGCACCATGTCGATCTTGCCTGGTATGGCGGAGTTTAACCGGCAGTTTGTCCAAGAGAAGCAGTATGAGGCGTACTTGACGGATAAGTACCCGGACAAAAAGGTGGCCATTCTGACCTGTATGGATACGAGGCTGATGGAGCTGCTGCCCAAGGCCTTAGGGATCAAAAACGGCGATGCCAAGTTTATCAAAAATGCCGGGGCCATCCTGACCCAGCCCTTCGGAAGCGCCATGCGGAGCATTCTGGTGGCGGTGTACGAATTGGGAGCGCGGGAGATCATTGTCATTGGCCACCACGGCTGCGGGATGACGGAGATTGATCCGGGAAGTATCGTGGAGAAGTTCGTGGAATTCGGAATCGATCCCTTGGTTATCGAAACTCTGGAGCATTCCGGCATCCGGATGGAAAAATTCCTGCGCGGCTTCGCCAAAGCGGAGGACGGTGTGATGCATAGCGTTCGTATGATCCGCAGGCACCCGCTTTTCCCAAAATCTGTGCCTGTACATGGCTGTGTCATGGACTCGGAAACAGGCAAGCTGGATATTATTGTGGAGGATTATCGTGAACAAGAGTGAGGCAGGAGCCGTTCAACGCATCGTATTAATCGGTCATGGCAATATCAGCGAGAAATATGTGGCCGCCATTGCCCGTTTTCCGGAGCGGGTAAAGCTTGCGGGAGTCGTAGGCAGGAATGCGGAGAAATGCCGGGTGTTTGCAGAGAAACACGGTGTTTCTGTCTATGGCACCTCCATTGCTGATGTGGCGGAGCGTTCCGGAGCAACGGCAGCCGTCATCTGCACCCCCAATGCCCTCCATTATGAGGGTGTGATGGAAGCTTCCCGCCTAGGCCTGCATTGCCTCTGCGAAAAGCCCCTGGACATTTCCCCGGATCGGCAGCGGGAAATGGTGCAAAGCTGCCGCGACCACAATGTCCGGCTGGGCGTGTCCTATATGCGGCGGTTTATTCCCCATGTCCGGGAGCTGAAGAACTGGATCGATTCCGGCAAGCTGGGGCGGATCATGGTGGTGGATGCGGTGATCAAGCATTTCCGGCCCAGGGAGTATTATGATTCCTGGCATGGCACCTGGGGGCTGGACGGCGGCGGTCCTTTCATGCAGCAGGGCAGCCATCTGTTGGATATGGTGCTGTGGCTGGCGGGCGGGTACCGGGAGGTGCTGACAGCCAGAACCTTCCGGGCCTACCATGACATTGAGACGGAGGATCATGGTTATGCGGTGATCCGTTACGGGAACGGGGCCGTGGGTATGATTGAGGCTTCTACCGCCAGCACCGGGCTGAAAAAGGAATATGTGGAGATCACAGGCACACGGGGCAGCATTAAGGCTGACTACGGCGGAATTATCGGCTTTCATGTCCCCGGTGAGGAAAAACCGGAGTGGCCTGCAGCCAAGCCTAACGATGAGCTGTTTGTGGATTTGCTGGAGGATTTCCTTGGTGCTATTGCTGAAGAACGGGAACCGTTTATCTCCGGTGAAGCCGCGGCGCTGTCCACAGAGCTGGCGTTGGCCATTTATGCCAAGGCGGGACCGCCGGAAACCTGCTGATGTGTATACAAAAGAAGCTGGCGCGATAATCCGCACCAGCTTTTTTCTCTTTGGGAATAGTTATTCCGGAATATAGGAGGCTTTGGGATCCACAACAATAGCGCTGCTGGCAGCGTCCCAGGTGACGTTAAAGTCCAGGGTTTGGGCCATATCCCGCAGCCGGTAATAGTTATTGCCCTCGATGTGGTAAGCAGACAATGCCGCTTCTTCACCAGAGACCAGTAATTTGGCTTCGCTGGGAACAGCCTTCTTCCGGGCCTGCGGTCCTGCTGCAGGAAGCTCTCCGCCTACAGACACATAGGCTGTACGGGGCGATACGGTCACCGTATTCCGGCTCCCATCCCAGCCGATATTGAATTGCTTCTCCGATCCATTCATCAGAGCAGCCAGATCCCGCAGCTTCACATAGTTCTCCCCGTTGATCAGGCAGGCTTCCAATACACTTGTTTTCGAGCCTGTTCTGATGGTAACCGGGTTGGTGTCTGCCCACAGATAATCCAGTCCGAACGCCTTATTAAAAGCAGTTTTCTCCTGAACCGTGGAGTACCTCAGGGAGTAAAGCTTGCCGCTGGTTTTAACGGCATGCACATTTCCCCCTGCGCCGTCGCTATCCGGTCCATGGGTTAAGGCGGCCCAGTCCGTATCGTTGGACAGAAGGGTAAAGCCATTCCTGACGGACCACAGGGTGCCGTCTGCCTTAATGGCATAGCTGGAATTATCCGATGCGGAGATATCCAGCCAATGATCATTGCTTATATTTTCATACAGGGATTCTTCAAAGGCATCTGTTCCCAACTGCCCGCTTTGATTTAACCCCCAGCCCCACAGGGTCCCGTCCGCCATAATCACCAGCGTATGGACATTGCCCACGGAGATTTTCCGGTAATCCAGGTTATCGAAAATCTGAACGGGTTTGGTGATATTTTTGCGGGTATCCATATTCAATCGCAGTGCTGTTGAGGCTCCCCATGCCCAGACACTGCCGTCCTGCTTCACGGCCATGGTGTGGTAGCTTCCGGCAAAAACCTCCTTCCAGTCCGAGTCACGTCCGATGCGGGTGGGAACGGAACGGTTGGTCTGGGTGCCGTCTCCCAGCTGCCCGGAGCTGTTGAAGCCCCAGGCCCACAGGGTGCCGCTCTCTGTAAGGGCAACGGCATGGCCGTAATTACTGGACACGGTCCTCCAGTTCTGGCCCTTGCCGATCTGGACGAAGGCTTCGCGGCTCACCGTATCGCCTGCGCCTAACTGGCCTACATCATTAAACCCTGTGGCCCACATGGTGCCATCCTCCTTGATGGCATATACCGAGCTCCCGTTGGAGGCCACATCCTTCCAGCCGGTTTCCCCTTCATCGTTGGTAATGTAGGTGTAATGCATATCTTCCGTATCGAATAGCCCTTCCCTGCGGTCAAATACCAGCCGGCCATCCTGCAACAGAATCAGATTGGTGTTGGGGCCGATCTCCACCTTCCTGACGGACACATCCTCTGCACCGTGTGCATATGCCGGAATCCCCTGCAGCGCAATCATAAAAAGAATCAAACAGCCTAATGCCCGTAGCGTTTTTCCCATACTGACCTCCGCTAGAAATAGGATAATAGAATACATAATTCTGACCAATCGGACCATATTTTAGTATACCGTACCATCTGCATTCCGGTATAGTCAGGATTTGCAGCGGCAAAAATCCCTATATCCATTTTCTCCCGCCGCCGCCCATTGACGTAAACCAGCGGAGGATAGTATGATGCAACTAATTCAAACGAAAGGAGTCGATGAGCATGTCCGGCATTCAACGTTCTGTACAACAATTGAATAGGCGATTCCTGCCATCGGTCTCTCGGAGCAGTACGAGATAATAGGACTGTGTTTTGACGGTTCCTGTTTCCCTATGTACGTACAGCCACAGGCCATGATGGTCTGTGGCTTTTTTATGCCTTTTTTAGGGTGTGTGTGAGAACTCCGAGGGGAGCAGATTATACTGAATTTTCGTTCCAGGCAAGGCGCTTTTGTGAAGGCGTACCGGGGGTACGTCAAACAAAAGTAACGCAGCATGGGGCGAAAAGGGAGTGTAAGATGCCCGCAAGCGGGTTTTCAGACACGCCCTAACCTAAATATGAGAGGAAAGAATGAATATATGGATACCAACTATTACCGGAAGGTACAGCTTCCCGCAGGAGATGTGCATGTGTATGCAGGGGATTCCCTGTTTGCGGAGCTGAATTACAAAGTGTTCGAAATGGCCAATAACAATCTGCAAATACCTAACCAGGTTTATATGAGCTATACCCCGGATGTGCATGTGGGCGTGGGAACCTGCATCGGTACTACTGCTGTATGGCGGGCTGCCGACGGTTATGTGTCCCCGTCTATTGTGGGCAGCGACATCGGCTGCGGCATGCGGGTGCATCTGACCAATCTGCACAAGGACGAAGTAAAGGATGTGAAGCTTCGCCGCAAGCTGGTGAAGGCGATTGAGAAGCTGCTGCCGGTGGAGGATCATGCCCGCGGGTATTTCTCTGACATCCGGCTGGAGCATGTGGTCCTGAAGGGACTTCATGGCCTGCCGAAGAAATACCTGCCCGACGGCTACACGCCGCGCAAAAGCCGTTCCCTCACCCATGTGGAGCAGAGTAAATTTGCTGTGGATGAGGAAGCGCTAAACTTGTTTCCCGAGCGGGTCTGGCACCGGTCCCACCGGCAGTTGGGCACGTTGGGGAACGGGAATCATTTTGTGGAGATCCAGTCCATTGAGATTGCCGACCCGATGCGGGAGATTGCGGTGGCGTGGGGTCTCTTCGATGGTCAGGTGGCGGTGATGATTCACTCCGGCTCCCGCAACTGGGGAGGGTCGGTGAGCCAATACTGCGGCAGTCTGATGAAGAAAATGATGCACAAGGAAGGCCTGGGCACGGCCGATCCCAACCTGCTGTTCGCGCCTCTCGCCCACGCGGAAGGCCGGAATTATGTGAACCTGCTCTACTCCGCCCTGAACTATGCGGTGGCCAACCGGCATCTGATCGCCTACGCGGTAAGGGAAGCAGGGAAGGAAGTGTTCGGCTCCAAATTCGAAATGAGCGTACTCTATGATCTGATGCATAACTACGCCTGGCAGGAGGAGCATGAAGGGGAGTCCTATTTTGTCCACCGCAAAGGGGCTACCCGTGCGCTTCCTGCCAACCACCTGGATAACCCCCAGCCCTATCTGGAGACCGGGCACCCTGCCCTGATCCCCGGCTCCATGGGGTCGTCCTCCTATATCATGGTGGGCGCGCCGGGCGGCAAGGAGAACTTCTATTCCATCTGCCACGGGGCAGGCCGGATCCGCTCCCGCAGCCAAACCAAAAAGCTGATTACGGTGGATGCTTTCTCCGCTGCCCTGAAGATCGGGACGGAGGATGAGGTGGTGGTGAACCACAAGTCGCTGGAGGCCTTGGTAGATGAATCCCCCCAAGCTTACAAGGATGTGGACCAGATTATTGAAAGTGTGGTGGGCGCCGGGCTGGCCCAAGTGGTGGCCAAGTGCAAACCCCTGGCTGCGGTGAAAGGCGTCTGATTTATAACTCGTAATACTTTCACCCTGTTGGCTTTCTCCGGAATCTGGCACAATGGGTTTCAAGAGGCCGGACATTCAAGTTTGCCCAGCGCCTCCCGCCTGTCAGACCCTTCAGGCTATAGCCATCCTTCCTTCTCTACATCACTTTTATGATACTAGGGTGGCTGGTTTCCTGAAGGGACATGGCAGGGCTATTGTGTTATAAAAGGAGGTTTCCGAAATATGAACCATTCCATCTATCTGAGAAAAACGGGGAAGCTCATTGTCCATCCGGGCCAAAATTGGCTCCCGGAGTCTTATCTGGCCACGGCAATGAAGAACGTGGAGTCCTTGGGCTACACCTTTTCCAAACAGCTAATGGATGTATTCCGGACGCTTTCCAAAGGTGAATTTACAGCGGTTTATACCGCGTTGGTAAAGGAATTAAGAATGATTGTCGGCGCCCATGTGGCTTATAAGCCCATGTATCCGCAATTTCCCGATCAAGTTATGGATGAGGACGATATCGAGCTTTACATCAATGCCATCCTGCATTATATTACTCTGGCCCTACCGGCGGATGAGGCGAAGCAGCGGCTGCCCCTGCTGGACCGGGTTGACCTGAAGGTGATTGAGCTTGGCAACGAAGCGGGTTTTGCCCGTTTGATCCGGCAGCTGATCCAGGCTAACGGCTCTATCTCCGGAAGCGATAAAGAAGGTATTGAATGGGCGATTGCCCATGTGGAAAACCTGGAGACCATTCTGCCGGAGGAGATTCCCTCCAAGGAAAATGCGGCTTTTGTGGTTGATGCGCTGCTGAAGCATGAACGGGTAAGCATGGACCTGATCGGACGTTATTTCAAAACGGCAACGGATGTGCTTCGTCTTGCTGCCGCCATGTCCGGCGGAGATGTGAGCCTGGCTGCGCCTGCCCGGTTCCGTTCCTTCAAGCGCGCCGAAAGACGGCTGCTGCTGAGACTGCTGGAGGGCTGCGGCAATATGGTGGAGGATATGCTCCGCTACAAGGAGCGTTGGATCCGGCTGGGTGAACGGCTGCATCCGGCAGAATACAAGCAGCGGTTTTCCCGATGCCGGGAGGCCTTCGACATTCTCCGGAATGGCCGGCCTTACCAAACCTTCAACAGCAAGGTGGAGCTGGCGCTGCTGTCAGGGGATGTATGGGAGGCCGTGGAGCTTCTGGAATCGCGCCCCGGTGAGTTTGCCAGACGCCTGGACCATCTGCTGCGGATGAGTGGAGAGGCTGCCGATATTGTGGAGTTTTTCCGGCTGCAGGCCAAAGAGGTGTCTACTCCTGTTCTGCTCCAGGTGATGGCGCATTTTGAACACCGCAACGACGGACAGAAGCTGCGCACCTTTTTCCCCAAGGGCAATGTAGGCAAGGCAGTGGCTGTAGAGAACCGGCTGCCGAAGCTGAATCCTGCAGTCTGCGCAGAGGTGGCCGCTATCTGCCGGGAGGCACTTGTGCAGCGGTTCTGCGGGCTGCCCGCCCTGGGCAAGGTATATCTGGATGAGCGGCTCAAGCAGCATCTGGTGCCCTATTCTCAGCGTTCCGCCAGCAAATCTCTGCGTACCCTCGTGAGAGGCAGCAGGCTGGAGCTGCCGGAGGGCGACACCATCCGGTTCTTCACCTGGTGGAAGGAAGGGGAGGCAGACGGCAAACCTACGGGCCGGGTGGATATTGACCTGTCTGCTGTTATGTATGACAGCCGCTGGCAGTACATGGAGCATATCTCGTATACGAATCTCCGGTCCGCCAAGTACCGGGCTGTGCATAGCGGCGATATTACAGCTGCGCCCCGTGGGGCATGCGAGTTTATCGACATTGATATTCCTTCGGTGTTGAATTATGGGGGCCGGTACGTGGTGGCTTCCCTGAATTCCTTCACCAGCCAGCCCTACTGTGATCTGCCCGATTGCTTCGCCGGGTGGATGATGCGCAAACACCCCGGCTCCGGGGAAATCTTCGAACCCGCTACGGTGGTGGATAAGGTGGACCTGGCTGCGGATACGGAGATTGCTATTCCGGTTATTCTGGATCTGAAGGAAAGAATGGTGATCTGGACAGACATTGCTCTGACCCGGCAGCCGGACTACTACAACAATATAGAGGGTAACCAACGCGGGATGGTACTGATGGGCAAGGCCATGACCTCTCTGCAAAAAGCGAATTTGTATGAGCTGTTTATGCTCCATGCCCAAGCCAGAGGCGAGCTGGTGGGAACTCCTGCAGAAGCCGATACCGTCTATTCCCTGAAAAAAGGGATTACGCCCTTCGATACCGCTGCGATTATGGCGGAATATATGCAGTAATAATAAGCAGTAAGCCCGGGCAGCCGGGCTTTTTTCTTTTCCACAACTTGACATAAAGCTGTGAGGGTATATAATATTACTTAGATAATATCAAATTAATAATAACAGGTGATGAACATGGCCGACTCCAATATCCGTGACCGGAACGGACTGACGGAACAGGAATTTCTGCGGCACTATGATGCCGGAATCTATGAACGGCCGTCGGTTACGGTGGATATGCTGATTTTTACCGTGTTCGATAAGGAACAGGATAACTACCGGAAGCTGCCGGAGAAGGCCCTGCAACTGCTACTGATTAAGCGGGGGGAGCATCCCTTTCTGGGGCAATGGGCGCTGCCCGGCGGATTTGTTTCGGTGCATGAGGGTCTAGAGCAGGCGGCCCAGCGGGAGCTGCTGAGTGAGGCCAATATCGGGAATTTGTACATGGAGCAGCTGTTTACCTGGGGGGACGTGGACCGCGATCCCCGCACTAGGGTGATCAGCACGTCATATATGGCATTGGTGGACCGCACGGCGCTGGATGTGAAGGCCGGCGATGATGCGGCGGATGCCTGCTGGTTTGAGGTGGATTGCCGGTTGGTGCAGGAGAAGAAAACCATGCTGGCGGACGGGTATGAGCTGGAGCGGCTGGTTCGTGTTACCCTGGTTCATGAGTCGGAGTCCCTTGGCGCAACAGTGAAGGTGACAACGAGTTATGGGGGCCGGACGAAACGGGTTAGCCGGGAGATTGTGGAATCCCAAGGGATTGCTTTTGACCACGCCAAGATTATCGAATATGCCATCGAACGGCTGCGCAACAAAATTGAGTACACGGACATTGCCTTTCACCTGATGCCGTCTTTGTTCACACTGTCCGAGCTGCAGCAGGTGTATGAGGTCATTCTCGGCAAGGAGCTGTTGGCTGCGGCCTTCCGGCGGAAGATCGCCCCCTTGGTGACGGAGACTAACGAATATACCAAGGACGCGGGGCACCGGCCCTCGAAGCTGTACCGGTTTAACCCCCATTGGGGGAGCTTGGAATAAGAACGTGGAGTGATACGAATGGAGAAATTTTTGTTTTTTTATCGGACGGAATCGCCGTTTTCCCAATGGCATCCCGCTGATTTTGAAATCGGAGGGGTGCAGTACAATTGTGCCGAGCAATATATGATGTACCGGAAGGCCGTTCTTTTTGGAGATCAGGAGACGGCGGGGAAGATTCTCGCTGCACTTACTCCCAGGGAACAAAAGGAGCTTGGGCGCAGGGTGCGCGGCTTTGATAAAAACCAATGGGAAGCACAATGCAGGCAGTTTGTGTATGAAGCCAACCATGCGAAATTTACTCAGAATCCGCATCTGCTGGAAATACTGCTGGCAACGAAGGGCACCACGCTGGTGGAGGCCAGCCCTACGGACCGGATATGGGGTGTGGGGCTGGAGGAGAGCGACCCCCGGATCAAGAACCGCGCCACCTGGAGAGGAACCAACTGGTTGGGTGAGATTTTGACGAAGCTGAGAGAGGACTTGCTGGCAAAGGGCGTCTAGTAAGGGAAATGGAGGTGTCGCAATGACGGTGCGGACGGTAACGGGAGATTTGTTTCAGGCCGGGGAGCAGATTATTGGGCACCAGGTGAATTGCCAGGGTGTGATGGGCTCCGGAGTAGCCAAACAAATGAAGCGGCTGTATCCGGAGGTGTTTGCGGCGTATGCCCAGCTCTGTGGGGAAAAGGAAAAGGAGCAGCTGCTGGGTTTATGCCAGCTTGTGCCGCTGGAAGGCAAGAGCGGACAGTACGCGGCCAACCTGTTCGGCCAACTCACCTACGGCAGAGGCGGCACCAAATATACGGATGATGACGCCCTTCGGAAGGCATTTATCCGGTTGTATGAATTTGCGAAGCAGCATCAGCTGACGGTGGCTCTCCCCTACAGAATCGGCTGCGACCGTGGCGGCGGAGACTGGGATACGGTGCTGGGAATGATTAACGAAATATTTGCGGATGTGGAGGTTGTGCTGTACCGGCTGGAGTAAAAGGCAGCCACTCCACTCCGAGCAAGAATTGGGAGGGAGAAAAAATGAACATGAATAACCGGGAGGTCCGGTCCAAAATCGCCCAGGAAACCTTGGGGATCATTGAAGACGGGGCTTATCTGAACCAGGACGGGGTGCGTATTGACCTGAAGGGGGAAGTAGAGGCAGCGGTGTGGGATTCCAAGCTGTATACGCCGGCTGCTCTGCAGGAGATAAAGCAAATGGTAGCCTCTTATAAGAGGAGATCCAGCTTACCCAAAATTGAGGTAACGGATGAATCCACATTGGCTGCCGCACAGAGGCTGGTGCAGGTGGAGGGAGTCGCAGAGACTGTGTGCTTGAACTTTGCCTCAGCCAAAAATCCGGGCGGCGGGTTTATGGGAGGAAGCCAGGCCCAGGAGGAAAGTTTGGCCCGCTCCTCGGCACTGTATCCTTGCATTTCCCAAAAGGAAGAGATGTACCGGTTTAACCGGAATTTGAAAACCTGTCTGTATTCGGACCATATGATCTACTCCCCGCTGGTTCCCGTGTTCCGGGAGGATCATGGCGGGCTGCTGGCGGCTCCGTATGCGGTGTCGATGATCACAGCACCGGCGGTGAATGCCGGAGTGGTGCGGGAGCGGGAGCCGGAGCATGTGGAGCGGATCGCTCCCGTAATGCTGGAGCGGATCCGGTATATTCTATCTGTGGCAGCCTATCATGGGGAAAAGGTAGTTGTTTTGGGTGCCTTCGGCTGTGGCGTTTTCAGGAATAACCCCAGCGAGGTAGCCGGGTGGTTCAAACTGGTGCTGGTGGAGGAAGGGTATGGCACATTGTTTGACCGGATCGTCTTTGCCGTCTTGGATAAATCGGCGGAGCAGAAAACCCTGAAGGTATTCCAGCGTGAATTGGGGTAGAGGCGGGTTGGGAAAAATGCATACAAAAACCAAGAGACTAGGCAGCATGGAGTTGCTTAGGCTCTTGGTTTTTCATTTATTTTTTAATCCGCGCAGGGTTTGGTCGTACTCTTCGATAACTTCAGTAAGGGATTGGACAAAGCCATCACGGATACCAACTGCGGTCTGATTCAAGTCAAAGTCCATTATAATCCGCTCCCGGACTTGATCCCAATGGAGCTCGTCTACGGCATAAATCTTAGCATTCATAAGAGGGTTGGACAAAAGCCTCTTTTCGATTGTGCTGCGGTGTTCAAAGAACTGGATCATTCCATCGATCCCTTCCAGGCCGTGGGCAAGACCGTAAGGGGTTTGAGCAATCAGCGTGGCAACGCGGTCGGTCCAAGACGCTCCCTTCACTCGGGCTGCAAACTCTATCGCCTGAGCGGCTGAATCCCTTTCCAGATAGATGCAGCTTGTTTGGAAGTTGGAAAAGGCGTTGGTAAGTAAACTGCAATATTGCATAATGACTTCCTCCGGTGCATTTCGGTAGAGCAGCTCATTAATTGGATTTTGCAGCAAAACGCTGTCCAGGATGAGAGATTCACCGGTCACACCAATGATCTCAATCCACTTATGCAATAAGCCTAAGCTGCAGGTGATATAGTGCTCCAAAGTAATATTCGAATTGAATTCATTCCCGAATTCCCATTGACGGAGCAGATGGAGCAGATCGGTTTCCTGAGGATATTGCGATTCAAGATCGGGAATACGCACATAATGGATGGACTCATATGCAAAAATGAATTCACTCAGCACGGGAAATGTATGAAGGAGTTTGGAGTAAAGACGGGCAGTGATCCCGGCAATTCCACTGAAATCATATGGATATTGGGGGCTGCCTTCAGTGAATAAGTGAGCTTGGAGATGGGGCTGGAGCCACATGGAGAGGGTGGTTTTGCCGCTGCCGGGCAAACCCTCCAGAAAGGTGATGGTTACAGAATTGCTCATATGAATCGTCTCCCGCAATGTTTATTAATCTTACTATATTGCACAAGGTCTGGGAGATAGTTGGAGGAATTGATTTTAACTATATTTTCTTGGTTTCTTAAAAGATGAAAGCTGCCGCGGGTCGATTGCGGCAGTTTTTTTGGTGATTTCTTCAGCGTAGTAGTGGAGGCGTGCAGTTAGCCGGACACACGATCCGTTATTTGGCTGAAAAACGTTGTTTGGTCATTTGTGCGGACTCAGGAGCTGTTATTTAGGCAAAAGGAGCCCATTTGGGCTCCCGAAACGGCGAATAGGGTCATCTGTGTCCGGGAAATCTCAAAACGCGCCTAAAAGGGAGAAATAACGGATCGTCGGTCCGTTACGGGGCGGGGTATGGTGCGGAAGAGTGGACGATCAACCAGTCAGCGGGTGGGGCCAGTTACTCACCCCCACATCCCCGCTGCGGCCAACTCCGCCTGTTCTGCCGCAGTCAACGGGGTCAGGGGCTCACGGCAGCTGGCGCTGATCAGGCCCAAGGCCGCAAAACGGTGGCGGATCACCCGCACCCACCCGATTTGACCAGCCAGCGTCAAGCGGGGCTCAAGCGCCTCCAGCAGCTCCCGGGCCTCGCCCTGCCGCTCTTCCCGGAGCAGTCCGATGATCCGGCTCATCTCCCGCGGGAACAGATTTCCCGCTACGCTGGTCAGTCCGTTGTAGCCTTTGGCGAAGGTTTCCGCGATGGTGAGGTCAGAACCGGACAGCACCTGAAAGCCGGGCGCAAGCCACTCTTGAGTCAGCTTCACATGCTCCGGGCTGCCCGCCTCCTTCAAGGCTATAATCTGAGGGTGCTGCTCCACCAGACGGATCAAGGTCTCGGGCTCCAGGTTAAAGCCGGTGCGCAGCGGATTATTGTAGAGCATCACCGGCAAAGAGACAGCGGCACAGACGGCTTGAACATACTGCACCGTTTCCTCCTGATTGGGGCGGACATATGGAGGGAACCCCAGCATAATGGCGGCGTACCCCGCCTGCTCCGCCTCCTTGGCCAACCGGACAGCATCCCGGGTGCGGATGGCGGCCACTCCGGCGTACAGAGGCAATTGGTCCGAGGTGGCCTCCTTCACCGTACGGTACAGGAAAACTCTTTCGTCCACTGACAACGAATGCTGCTCTCCCGTTGAACCGCTAACCAACAGCGCAGGGACTTGATGCTCCTTATAATACTCCACCATCCGGCGGATGCCCGCCTCATCGACCTCATCCCCAGGGGTGTACGGGGTAATCATGGCCACACTGTACGGCAAGAAATACGGGTCATTCATGGGCGTTTTCTCCTTCATTCTGTATTAACTTCCCAGTATATCAGAAGGAACGCCCCTAATCTCATATACGGTCACATATTTTTTGGTGTGGGAGACAGTGAATCCCGCTTTCTCCAAAACCCTGCGGGACGGCCAATTCGCATGCTCCACATTCCCCTCAATGACAGGTTCAGCGCCCAATTCCCGCAGCCGGTCCAATCCCCATAAAACAGCGGTCTTTGCCGCCTCCGTTGCATAACCTTTGCCCTGATAAGCTTCGCCGATGCCGAATCCGATTTCCACAAACTCCAGCTCATCCTCAGGTCCGTGAAATTTGTTCAGCGAAACCGTACCGATCAAGCTGCCGGACTGTTTTAAGTAAACGCCGGTGTCAAAGGACTCCTTCAGCAGATTAACCTGGCGGGATGATTTTTCTTGCATAACCCCGATTTCCTTGGCGGCGCTCTCCAACGTGGGAGGAGCCTGAAAGTAAAACCACTGCCGGTAGGAGGCTTCATGGCGCATAGCCAGATAAACCTCCAGATCGTCCATGGAAAGAGGCCGGTAAATCAAACGTTCACTGGGGAACAGCCGTGGGAAGCTCAAGCAAGCACCTCCTCCTTATTCATCCGGTAAAAACTGCCACAGCTCCATTTCCGGATTAACCGGTACCTCCATATGATGCTCCCTGTACACCTCAACTGCCAGCATAGGCGGGCGCAGGAAACCCGATTGAGGCAACCATTCATTGTACAAAAGGGAATAGGCGCCGTCGAGGGCCCGGTTGGTCAGAGCCTCCCGGTCAACAGCCTGGAAAGCAACCCGCACATAAAGTCCCGCCGGCAAAATAAAGCTGCGCAACCCTTCCGGAACCGTATCCAGGCTCACCACCTGTACCCCCAGCATATACGTGCCTTCACTCATATCCTCCTCACATTCACATACAAGACCGAAGGAAACAGGCGGGATAGCCTGATTGGGAATGGCGGCGGCTTCATCATTTCCGAAAAATTGGCTGATCAGCTGATTGATCCCGGCCTCTTTATCCACCCGGCGGTTATACGGCACACGTTTCCCCCGGCCAATAATGGAGATGGGAGCAAATAAGCGGAAGATATCCACCTTATATTCTGTGGCTGCCACAGGAATCCGAAAGGGTTCCTGACCTCCATTAATCCGGCCTTGAAGGGAAAGCAGCTCATGCTCAATGCCTGTCAAAAGCCTCGCTTCCGACCGCATTATGGCAAGCTGCCCCTTGATCATATCCGCCCATTCTCCCGGTTGGGTACGGAGAAGCTCGCTGATTTGCTCCAAGCTGAAACGAAGCCTGCGCAGGTACTGGATGTGCAGCATCCGCAGGTGCTGTTCTTCTTCATAAAAGGCGTATCCGTTCGCCGGATCAAGGCCGGCCGGTTCAAGAAGGCCGATATCCTTGTAGTACCGGAGTGTCTTCTTGGAAACGTGGTGCAGGCCTGCAAACTGGCCGATGGAATAACGCATTTCGTTCACCTCTATCCCATCTTAGGGTGTCACCCCGGGGCGCAGTCAAGCGGCTTTTGAGCAAAAGGAGAATTGGAACACCAGACCTATCCTTACCCCTAAACTTGGAAAAGAAAATTTTGAAAATTTCTGTAGAAAATTGTCGAAAATTCGTGCTATACTGATAACAGATTTCAATTAATAACCATTATAAAGTTGGATCAACTATTTAGAAGGAGGTGAGAACAGCAAGCTTTCTCACATACAAAAGGTTTTGTTTTATCTCCCCATCCACAATTTATAACATGCATTCATGACAAGAGGAGAGATCACATCGATGGTATCTAGCGTAACGGGCCTGAAAAAGATTTTTGTCGTATTCATAAGCTTGGCATTATTGTTTTTTTACATAGGAAGCTCCTTACATATTGCTAAGGCCGCTATGGCAGATACCACAACAAGCGTTTTTGCATCGCCAGACCCCTCTGTCTATGGAGAGTCAGTAACTATATCAGCTACCGTAGAAGTGGTTGCTCCGGATATCGGGACACCAACCGGCACGGTAACCTTTACCGGCGCCGGCTTGAATGATACCGTTCCGCTGGATGGTTCGGGTACAGCATACGTGATCTCCACCTCCTTGGTAACGGGTACCATTACCGCAACCTATAACGGAGACGGAGCTATGCATACGTCCACCGGGAATACAAACATCACTGTAAATCCGGCCGAAACCTTTACGAGTGTAACCGCAACACCGGATCCCTCAACCTATGGCCAATCCGTTCTGGTGAGTGCACAGGTAGAGGCATTCCCCCCAGGGTCCGGCGTACCTACCGGGATTGTCAACTTTAGCGGCCCGAACGGCTATAGCGAAATGGTTGTTTTGGTCAACGGTGAAGCCGGAACCATGGTTAGCACACTGGCTTCCGGTATGATCATTGCCAGCTACTCCGGAGACGCCAATTTCCTTCCTTCAATGAACGGTGCTCCAGTCACTGTTAACCCTGCATCTACTACAACTACTGTGGACGTGACGCCGAATACTGCCGTTATCGGGGAATCTGTGACGGTTACTGCCACAGTAACACCGAATGCACCGGCTACAGGCATACCGTCAGGAATGATCTGGTTTACCGGCCCTGGCGGTCTGAATGAGAGTGCGGGCCTGGACATTGCCGGACAAGCCAGCTTTACCTCCTCCAATCTGGCTGCCGGCACCATTACCGCCACTTATTATGGTGATGGGAATTATGATGCCTCAACCGGGACAGCCAACCTTACTGTAAACGCGGCTGCTTCCCAGACCGTTCTCAACGTATCGCCGAATCCCTCTGTAATCGGTCAAACCGTCATTGTGTCGGCAACCGTTACGGCATCCCCTCCGGGCTCCGGCACACCGACCGGCACCGTAACCTTTACCGGCCCCAACGGCTTGAATTATACGACAGCCTTGAGTATGTACGGTGAAGCCAGTCTTCTCTCTGATCTGATGCTTACGGGTACCGTTACTGCCACCTACAATGGTGATGTGAACTATACCCCCTCCACCGATACCGCAGCCGTAACCGTGAATCCGGCAGTTACCGAAACCACCGTTACTGCCGCCCCGGACCCTTCAAATGCAGGTAGTCCGGTCACATTGACGGCAACAGTGGCAGCACTTGTTCCTGGTGCAGGGACTCCCGGTGGTACGGTTACCTTCACAGGTCCTGGCGTGAATGAAACTGTAAACCTGAATTCGGCAGGCCAAGCCAGCACTGTTGTCTCCACTCTGGATACCGGCACCATTACGGCAACATATAATGGGGATGTATATTATTACGGGTCCACCGGCACAACCAACGTAACGGTTATACCCGGTGTACTTGCCGATACTACTACAACGGTGACGGCCACGCCTAATCCGGCTTTTGTCGGGGATAGTGTGATGCTGAGTGCAGTGGTTGCACCGGTACAGGGCGGGAATGTGCCCATTCCTACGGGGACGGTAACCTTTACCGGCCCGAACGGATTCAGTCAGGCAGCAGGAGTAAACATCATGGGCGAAGCGATTGTTTTCGCCAATACACTGGTGAGCGGGACCATTACCGCAACCTATGAGGGTGACTCCAACTATGAGGGCTCTGTAGGGACAACTCCTGTGGTCATCCATCTGTTCCCGATTTTCGGGGCGCCCACAACCACCACTGTAATCGTATCGCCTGATCCGTCCACCAGCGGTGAGCTTGTATCGTTAACAGCCACTGTTATCCCGCTTCCGCCCGGCGTAGGAATCCCCACGGGGACGGTAACCTTCACCGGTCCCGGCGGCTTCAGCCAAACGGTAACCCTGAGCGGCACAGGCGAAGCCGGCACCTTGCTTCCGGCTTTCGAAAGCGGAACGATCACTGCAACCTACAATGGCGATCCGTTGTATCAGGGGTCCGTGGGCACAGCTCCGATAACAGTGAACCCTGTTGCTGCACAAACCGTGACAACGGTAACCGCTGCTCCCAACCCGTCGTATGCGGGCCAACTGGTAAGCATCACCGCTACTGTAGGAATTGGCAACTGGATTCCAGATTCCAATCTCCCTCCTTACCCGGTGAATCCTAACCTTGGTATGCCTACCGGCACGGTAACCTTCACCGGCCCAGGCGGCCTGAACGAAACCGTAGCGTTGAACGGTGTGGGACAAGCCAGCCTTTCCACAACAACGCTCGAAACCGGCACCATCACAGCTGTTTATAATGGAGATTCCCAATACAACGGTTCTACCGGTACGGCGCAGGTGACGGTAAACACACCGGAAACCACTACAACGGTAACCGCCACTCCGGACCCGTCCTTTGCAGGACAATCGGTAACGGTAACCGCTACTGTAGCGGCGAATGCTCCCATTCAAATCTATTCCCAGCCCAATGTTTCGCCTACGGATTGGCCCATTAACTGGCCTGTCATTATTCCGAATGTAGGCTTCCCCACGGGTACGGTTACCTTTACCGGTCCTGGCGGTCTGAACGAAACCGTGGCTCTGAATGGATTAGGCCAAGCCAGCCTCATTACTGCAACCCTGCAAACCGGCACAATTACCGCCACCTACAATGGGGACAGCATCTTCACCAGCTCCACCGGTACTACTCCGGTGACCGTTCACTTGACGGATACACTCACTACGGTAACCGCCACGCCGGATCCGACTAATGCAGGCGAAACCGTAACGGTAACTGCAACGGTGGAGAAGGACAGCCCGCTTCATATCTATGGTTTGCCGACGGATCTGCCTATTACTAATGTGCCTGTGACTATTCCCAACGTGGGTATTCCCACCGGCACCGTAACCTTCACCGGCCCCGGAGGTCTGAACGAGACTGTAGCCTTGGACGTATTGGGTCAAGCAAGCTTTACATCCACCACACTGGTGAGCGGCACCATCACAGCCACCTACAATGGTGACGTCAACTATAACGGTTCTGCGGGTACTGTGAATGTAACGGTGAACGTTCCTGTCCAACCGGAGGATTCCTCCTCGGAAGAACCGGCCTCTCCCGTTAATACGGGCGGTGGCGGCGGAGCACCTGTGGTGCCTGCAGCTCCCGGAGTCAGCGTGCTTGTTAACGGCAAGGCTGAAGAAGCAGGCACCCTGAACACCAATAACGTGAACAACCAAACCGTTTCCACGCTGAAAATCGACCAAGTCAAGCTGGAAACCAAGCTTGCAGCCGAAGGCCAAGGAGCAGTAGTAACAGTTCCGGTAACGGTCAATTCGGATGTGATCGTCACCACCCTGAACGGTCAAATGATCCAGCAGATGGAGAACAAACAAGCTATTCTGGAGATCAAAACCGGACAGGCCTCCTACACCCTGCCTGCCCAGCAAATCCATATGGCCTCTATCTCCGAGAAGATCGGCAAATCTGTCGCTCTGCAGGATATCATCGTGCAAATCCAGATTGCCAAGGCTTCCGGGGAGGCAGTGAAGGCAGCCGAACAGGCCGCAAACCAAAGAAACTTCTCACTGGTGACCGCACCCGTTGACTTCACCATCACAGCAACTTATGATGCGTCTTCCGTAGAAGTCCAGAAGTTCGATGCCTTTGTTGAACGTACCATCGCAGTACCGGAAGGTGTTGACCCCGGCAGAATCACCACAGGTGTTGTGGTTGATGCTGACGGAACTGTCCGCCACATTCCTACCAAGGTTATCCTGCAGGATGGCAAGTATTATGCCGTGCTGAACAGCATGACTAACAGCGCCTATTCTGTAGTATGGCACCCGCTGGAGTTCAGCGATGTGGAAGCACATTGGGCCAAAGTTGCTGTCAATGACATGGGCTCCCGTATGGTGATCCAAGGAACAGGCGACAACGGCTTTAGCCCTGACCGCAACATTACCCGTGCGGAGTTTGCCGCTATCTTCGTCCGCGGTCTTGGTTTGAAGCTGGAAGACGGAGCAGCCGCCTTCTCCGATGTAGCCGCCTCCGACTGGTACGGCAGCGCGGTTCAAACCGCTTACTCCTACGGCTTGATCAGCGGCTTCGAAGACGGAACATTCCGTCCGGATGAGTCCATTACCCGGGAGCAGGCCATGGTGATGGTAGCCAGAGCCATGCAGCTGACCGGCTTGAAGGATAAGCTTCAGGTGCAGGCTGATGTGCTCGCTGCTTACCTGGATGCAGCCGATGCTTCCGAATGGGCCAATGACGGCATTGCCGGAAGCGTTCAAGCAGGCCTCATCACAGGCCGTGACGGTAACGTACTGGCTCCGAAAGCATCCATTACCAGAGCGGAAGTCGCCACTGTCATTCAACGGCTTTTGCAAAAATCCGGTTTGATCTAATTTATTGAACAACTCCAAGCTGTCGGGTATATCCCGGCAGCTTCTTTACTGTTATAAGGCGGACTTGCTAGAATGGAGATATAGCAAAATCATGAAATGGAGGAAGCATAATGAATCAATCATCATCCACACTACCCCGTACTCCGCAGGTGTTAATGGCCGAAATCAAGGACACGGCACCGCCGGAGGGCTGTTTGGCACTTTGGTTCTTTGGGCAAGAGAGTGTCGTAGCGAAAGGACGGCAAACCGTCATTTATTTCGATCCGTTCTTTTCCGACCATTTGGAGCAGCTTCACGGCTTAAAACGGACCTATCCGTCGCTGCTCCGGCCAGATGATGTGGATTATGGCGACCTGTGTCTGATTACGCATGAGCATGACGACCACCTGGACGTCAAAACTTTGCCTGCACTTGCCGCCGCCTGCCCGCAAATGAGGTTTCTCGCGCCTGCCTGCTGCCGTCCCATTCTGGAGAAGGAATGCGGGATTTCCCCTGAACTGATTATCGATGCGCTTACCGGCCAGTGGATGGAGCTGGAGGGACGTGAGGGAGAGCGGATCCGCATCCAGCCGGTACCGGCGGCCCATGAGTCTCTGGAAATCACGGGAGACGAAAGGGAGCACCGGTTCGTCGGGTATTTGGTGGACATGAACGGTGTCGTTCTGTATCATGCCGGAGACACGGTGGTATATGACGGCTTGCCGGACTTCCTCCGCAAGGAGCGGATTGATGTGGGCATGCTGCCTATTAACGGCAGGGATTATTTCCGCAACAGCCGGGGTATTGTCGGCAATATGAACATCCGGGAGGCAGCGGAGCTTGCCGCAGAAACAGGGATGGAGACGGTCATTCCGCTGCATTATGATGTGTTCGCCAACAACAGCGAAAAACCCGGTTATTTCCTTCAAGAGCTGTATGAGCGTACGCCCGGGCAGAAATGCCATGTGATGGCCAGAGGTGAGCGGTTCGTGTATGTATCGCCGCGGGCGCTCAAGAGTAATGCCTGATCCCAACGGACAAAAGAATGTTAAAGCAGCTGCCTCCAGTGCCTTGTTTTCCCCTGTCCAAACCCACTCCCGGATTTATAATCCACTCGGACGTTACCGGGAATGGAGGCCCTGTCCAGACCTGCAAGGCCGGGTTTGCTGCTATTGGTATCTGCCTGCGCGTCCAGAAGGCAGCGTGGTGGCGACCTGCGAGAGGATGGTGCCGGACGGCTGTATCGATCTTATCCTGCAGCTGGACAGGATGTCTGGGGAAGCCCTGGCTTTTGTGGTGGGAGCCGTGGACCGGCCTGTATTTGTTCCGGCGGAGGATACCCGCTGGGACAGGCTGGGCATACGTTTTTATCCCGGCGGTTTGCAGCATTTTCTGAAGGAGCCGGGCCATCTGTTTACAAACCGGATTTATCCGCTTGCGGAGATAAACATATCCTTGGAAACGGAGCTGATCCGCTCCGCCCGCCCGGCTGTCCCGGCAGAGGAGCTTGTTCTTGCTGTCCAGCAATGTCTCTTGGCCAGGCTTCAGGAGCGGCTGTCTTGGGATCACACCTTCCGCAACGCTCTCCGGCATATCTACCTGGCCAAAGGCCGGCTCACGGTCCATGAGCTGTCCCAACGGGAATGTGTCAGCGGAAAACAGCTGGGGCGGATTTTCCTGGAACGGACGGGGCTAAGCACCAAAACCTTTGCCCAGATTATCCGGTTCCAGCAGGTCCTCCGGCATCTGAATCAGGAGACGGACCCGGTCTTAGTCCGTGCGGCCTTGGAGCACGGCTATTACGATCAGGCGCATTTTATCCATGAGTTCGCTGATTTCAGCGGCTTGCTCCCATCCGATTATGTCAAGCAGTCCGGGTAAGCTGTCCGTTTTTTACAAGAGAGCTTCACGGGCGGGCTTATATAATGAGGGCAGGAAAGGGAGGGAGTTATCATGGATACTATTCACCACCGTCTGGACAGGTATATGAGAGCTTGGGAAGAGGCCGGGCAGTTTAGCGGAACCGTTCTGGTGGCCCAGGGGAAACGGGTACTTCTGCATGAAGGCTACGGGTTTGCCAATCTGGAGTTTGGGGTCCCCAATACGGCTTCCACTATATACAAAATTGCCAGCATCACCAAGCTGTTTACGGCTGCCGCTGTCCTGCAGCTTCATGACCAAGGGGAGCTTGCGCTGGAGGAGGACATAGCCGCTTATGTGCCGGAGTACAGACATGGCGGAGGAATCACCGTCCACCACCTGCTTTCCCACGCCTCCGGAATCCCGGATTACACGGCACTGCCGGAATACACTACACGCATAAAACTGTCGCCGGAGGTTATCATCCGGTGGCTGAATGATTATCCGCCGCCATGCGGGCCGGGGGAACGGACGGAGAAAAGCAATTCCAATTATGTGCTGTTGGCCCGGATTGTGGAGCAGGTCTCTGGCATGAGCATAGAGGAGTATTACAGCAAAAACCTGTTCGGTCCTGCGGGGCTCGGGCATACCGGTGTCTGCCGCAATGAGGATGTAATAGCCGGTATGGCTAACGGCTATTCGGTTTCCGGCGAAGGAGCGGTGCATGCGGACTATTACGAGATGACCGGTGCGTACGGGAGCGGGTTTCTTTATTCCACGTCCGGTGATTTGCTGCAATGGACCAAAGCCTTGGGCAGCGGCCAGATCATCAGCGGCGCTTCTTATGGCAGAATGACCTCGGCGTACGGATTCATGAACTATCTCGGCGCTTATGCGGGTTATGGTTGTCTGGTCAAGGGAAACCCGGCGGAGGAATTGGTGATGGACGGCAATATTTACGGTTACACCTGTACCGTCCACCACCTGCTGCAGGAGGAAATCACCGTGATTGTGCTGGCCAACAATGATGCCGTTCCGGTTAACCGGATCCAAAAGGGGCTTGCAGGGCTATTGGCCGGCGAGGAGCCGGATATGCCCATAAATCCCAGCCAGTTGTTGGTAGGCCATGCGGAGCCGTACAAGCATCTGGCCGGCAAGTATGTGTTCTCTCCCATGGGCTGGGAATTTACGGTCAGTTGGGAGGAAGGGGAGCTTAGGGTGGACCGGTTGTTCATCCAAGCAGCCGGGCGGAAACGGTTTGCCCTGCAGCTGGTCTCTGCGGAAAACGGCATTGTGTCGTTTGTATGCGCCGTTTGCGACAGCACTTTTTTCTTCCGGTTGGAAGAAGACGGCAGCTGCCGCCGTGCGGAGTATGTGTTCGACACTCTGAAGCTTGTATATGAGAAGGTCTGAGCCCAGCGATCCGGGTGATCCTGGCAATTAAAAGGAGGAGTAGCTTTGCCTTATCCCATTGAACAGAAATTTGTTGTGGCGGTTGCCTCCAGCGCCTTATTCCAACTGGATGAAGCGGATCAGGTGTTCCGGGAAAAAGGGGAGGAGGAGTACCGCACCTACCAGCGGGAGCATGAGCAAATGGTGCTTCAGCCGGGTGTAGCCTTCCCGCTGATCAAACGTCTGCTGAACCTGAACGGGGCAGAGCCGGAGGACCAGCCGGTAGAGGTGGTGCTGTTATCGCGGAATGACCCGGATACGGGGCTGCGGGTGTTTAAGTCCATTGAGCATTACGGCCTGGCCATATCCCGGGCGGCGTTTGTGGCAGGGGCCAATCCCTTCATCTATATGGAGGCCTTCAATGCCTCCCTGTTTCTCTCGGCTAACCTGGAGGATGTACGGGAGGCAGTGGCTAATGGTCTGCCTGCGGCCCAGGTGTTCCCCTCCCAATACGTGGATGAGGAGGACGGGACGGAGCTGCGAATCGCCTTTGACTTCGACGGCATTATTGCCGATGATTCGGCGGAAGGTATCTATCAGGAATTGGGGATGCTCCAGTTCCATGAGAATGAACGGCAAAAAGCCCGGGAGCTGCTGCCGCCCGGGCCGTTGTTTAAGTTTTTCGGGGAAATTGCCCGGCTCCAGCAGCGGGAATGGGAATGGAAGCGGCAGGATGAAGCGTACCAGCCGCGGATCCGCATTGCCATCGTTACCGCGCGGAATGCCCCTGCCCATGAGCGGGTGGTTACCACCCTGCGGAGTTTGGGCATCCGGGTGGACGAGGCTTTTTTCCTGGGCGGCATCGACAAGGGCAGGGTGCTGCGGGTGTTTAGGCCGCATATTTTCTTCGATGATCAGATCGGACATATCGAAGGTGTGGCCGGTATTTCGCCCTCGGCCCACGTTCCCTTCGGGGTTACCAATGCCGCGGCCGTGAAGGCTCAGCGTTGACGCACTGTGGGGCTGCCGTGAGCCGAGGTTCGTGCTTACAGGCCGTTAAGGAAGGGCACCGCCATATCGGCGATCCGCCGGTGGCCCGCTTCGTTGGGATGCAGCCGGTCGGAGGTGAAGTGGGCCAGCGTCAGCAGGTTGATGCCACTCTGCCCGTACAAGTCCAGCACCGGCAGTGCGTACCGCCGGCCTATCTCCCGGACAGCTTCCACATAGTCGGACAACCGGTAGCCCGCCCCGTTGACGGAGAAAATATTCCAGCCGTCCTTGTCCCGCATCAGCGGAGTCCACAGATTCAGTCGTGCTGCGGGATGGGCGGTGAGGATTTCCTCTACCAGGGTGGTGTACGCACCGTAAAAGGTATATATGCTCCGTGTTTCGATGGTGCCCAGGGGCATATCCAGCCGGAAGTCGTTGGTGCCGGCGAAGATGGTGATACATTCCGGGGTACCCTCAACCGCTTTGCCCATATGCGTGGTTGCCCCATAATCCCGGTCTCCTCCGGCGGTCATGGGGCAACCGCCTTTGCCCAGGTTTTGTACAGTGGAGAATCCCAACGCTTCCTGTACCAGGGGTTGGTAGCCATTGGCGGCCGTGATGCTGTCGCCCAGGGTGGCCCAGGCTTTATCCGTCCATTTGCCGTTCATATGTCGAGCTCCTTTGGTTTCGAGATGTGGTATGGAATCCCCCCGGTCGGCCGTGGGGATTTCTTTGCATCTATTATAGGAGAAGCCCGCTGCGGCGGCTAGTTTACCTTTGGTATGCGTTTGCCGGTTGCCGGATTCATCCGGCGGCGGTAAGGGCGGCTGCCTCGCACCATTGCTCCAGCAGCTCCCGCACTGAGCCGCGGAAGATGGGGGCCAGCTCCTCCAGAGCCGCCAGGTCTCCCGGTGTGGTCAGGGCCGGCGGTTTTTCCAGACGGACTGCACCGTTTTCCTGGAGCACCGTGGCCACGAACTGGGAGCAGAAAAAGGCATTTTCCCGGCTCCACGCCCGGTTCATGGCCACGCCCACCAGTCCCCACACGCTGTATTTGTACTGGTCCTGCCGTTGGCGCATCTCATCCACATGGCGCTGCAGCCGCGCATACACGGAGGAGCTCACCGAGCAGCGGTATAATGCGCAGGAGGCATCCAGCAGAAGGCTGCTTTTTAGGCTTTCCCGGACAAAACCGCCGATAAACGGATTCCTTGGTTTTTTCCGGCCGAAGCTGTAGATCTCCTGCAGCTCCTGATCCAGCACCAGAGACGCGTGGGAGAGCGGCTGTTTGGTGTACCATTTGATCATCCGCCCCAGCACGGTTCCGGAGTCGGTTAACAATACATATACATGCTGTTCTTCCTTATTCATTGGTATCCCCTGCCCGTTCATGAAGATTTCTGTAGTTCAAGCATACAGGGGAAGCGGCTGCCGCAAAACCATCCCGGGATGTGTTGTTCATCCCGACCAAAGTCGGGTTCCAGGACCAGTCCCAGGCCGGAAATCGCATTTTTCATACCAATGTGGGGGACGATGGTTTAAGATAGAGGTAATCAAATAGATAGATGGAGTGAAATGATGAAGTCCACTGATCAAAAAATCGTCGATAAACTGAATAAACAATACGCTGTTCCGGGGGAGGCGCGGACGTCGCTGGCGGAATGTCTGACGCTTCAAAAGAAAACGATGCTGTCCCAGCTGGCCTCCAATCTGGAGGTCGCCGGCCGATCCCGCATGAACAAGGAAGAGCTGGCCGCCGCTTTAAGTCAGGCGCTGCTGGAGCCGAAGGCTGTTGTTGGAGCCTTGGATGTCTTAAATCGTTAAGAGCGGGAGCTGTTGGGG
>JAEWAA010000655.1 GCA_023391955.1 Bacillota bacterium
GCCCAACAGCGCACCACCCGCTTTTGAATATTTGTGAATCCCCTTGAACAGATTGTTGGCGGCATACACGGCCATAAAGTCGGCGGAGGAAACGGTGAACACATGCTCCGCAATCCCTTCACGGACAGGAACGGCAAAACCGCCGCAAACCACATCACCCAATACGTCATAAATCACGTAATCCAGGTCCAGCTCCTCAAACACCTTCTGCTGCTTAAACAGCTCCACGGCGGTAATGATCCCCCTGCCTGCGCAGCCTACACCTGGAGCGGGCCCTCCTGCCTCTACGCAATAAATTCCGTTAAAACCCTTGAAAATAACGTCATGGGCTTTTATTTTTGTTTTTTCCCTGAGCGTATCCAACACAGTCGGGATATAGTCGCCCCCCCGCAGGGTATTGGTGGAGTCACTTTTGGGGTCGCAGCCGAATTGCATGACCTTATAACCCGCCACCGATAAGGCGGCGCTGATATTCGAGGTTGTTGTGGATTTGCCGATTCCGCCTTTCCCGTAAATTGCGATCTGCTTCAGTTTTTTTGCCATTGCCGCCACTCCCTGTTGGATTATCGTTTGGTTGTTCCGTTTACATATTTGATCAGCTTATCAATAGCCCGGTCAATCCGGTCGTAGATCTCGAAAGCCTTAATGCCGTGGGAGGCCAGAACCTTATCTGCTCCGGGACCGATCCGCGCCACTAGGACAAAGCTGCAATCCTGAAGCTCCTTTGCCGAACGGACCAAAGCATCCTCGTGATGCTGCCCCTGCCCGCATGGGGCCTTCAGCTCCCGGGTTTCCACCAGGCCGTACTCACCATTATCCTGTATACGGTATATCAGGAATTCTCTATTTTTCCCAAAATGCTGATTGATTAAGATCCCATCCAGACTAGCCACCGCCACCTGAAACTCCATCCTTCCCTCCTCCAGTCCATAACAGCCGTTTATCCGTGGGAAAAGGTCTCCGCCACCGGTTTGTCATACAGCTGGGAGGCCAGGTCCCGTCCTGATCCGGGGATACCGCAGGCATCTGCACGGCATTGCTGGCAGTGCCGGAATACGGGGAGGTATTGCTCCGCCGCTTCCCGGGCATCACCAAGCTGGAAACAATCCGGCGCTTCGATATGGCTGAGCTCATGCTGGGGAATAAGAGGGATAATATTAATTAGTGATGCCCCCGCATCCCGGGTTTGCCTGGCGATTTCGCCGATGTGGCCCTCGTTGATGCCCGGAATGAGCACAGTATTGATCTTGATGGTGATGCCCAGTGCGCTGGCCTTGCGGATACCGGCCAGTTGGGCCCGGATCAGCGTCTCCGCTGCCGCCCTTCCCATAATAAGCTTGCCGTCCAAAGCGATGGAGGAGCAAATCTGCTCCTGTATAGCCGGATCGACTCCGTTCACTGTGACGGTTACAGTCTGTACGCCCACGTTGGCGATACGCTCCGCATGCTGCTCCAGCAGAAGCCCGTTGGTACTTAAACAATTGATCAGCTCCGGGTAACGCTCATGCACCTGTTCGAATGCCTCCAGCGCATGGGGGGTTGCCAGGGTGTCTCCCGGACCGGCAATCCCGGCTACAGTAAGCTCCGGACATAGACGCAGCGCCTTCTCAATGAGAGCATTCACCGCCTCCGGCTTGACCAGCTCCGAGGCCACACCCGGACGGTGCTCGGATTTATTGAAGCTGCGTTTGCAAAACTTGCACCGGATGTTGCAGGCAGGGCTGACAGGCAAATGAATCCGCCCGAACTTGAAATGACCTTCCCCGCTAAAGCAGGGATGCTTGCGCACCAGATGGCCGAACCTTTCCTCCGGCAACGCGCTTCCGCAGCTACCCATATGAGGTCCTCCCTTCTTAAATTCCGTTGCTGCCCTGACTGAATGGCTTTTCCCATCCGGTACCGGCAAAAAAGGCCGAACCCAGCGCCCTTAGTCAGGGTTGCGGAGATTCGGCCTCTGGAAGTCCAGTCAGCAGATATTTAATTCATACTTACTTTATCGGAATTATGCTTATATCTTACTTTCTTCCGGGCGCTTCCGTCAATAAGCTGATCCATAGTGTCACTGTACTGTCACAAGTGTCCATTCCACCCTTTTACAGGAATACTCTCCAATGCTCACAATATCACTTCCTCCCCGGCCAAACCTTTGGACAAATCCAATAGCTTTACCTTCCGGGGCTCCAGCTTCAATATGACATTGCCCTCCAAATCCCCTTTTTCCGCCCTTTCCTTAAAGCGTGGGCTTTTGGCGCTCAATAGAGCAATGGCTTTTTCATACTCGCTCCCGCTTATGCTGCTTACCTGGGTGACTGTTCCGGTCAGGGTCACATTCCGGAACCCCGGCACCTCCTGCCCCTCATGCTGGAATAACAGGGTGGCTTTGGGGTTTACCTCCAGTTGCTCCACTTTGCCGCTGGTTTTGGAGGTGGACAGATAAACGGTCAGACCGTCGCTGGCGAATCCCCCTAGGGTTCGCAGGGCAGGCTCCCCTTCAAGCGTCACGGTGGCGAGAACCACCCTTTTTGTTTCAGCAATGTAGGCTTCCGCTTCCTTCAATGTACTCATACCTTCATTCCTCCTAAATTTGAATATACAGATAATACCCATAAAATAACTGTGATTTTACGCCCTGGAGTTTAGACTGTCAACGAAAAAATCTTTTGCCTTGCAGTTTACAGAAATTCACACTATTTTCACTTTTTTCTGTTCCAAAAGGGCTATTAAAACCAAATTAAGTATGCTAAAGTGACTTCCATAACCTTATTTCCGATTAAACAAGTGAGATAAATGAGATATTTGTTGACTGGTCAACCAGAAACAAAGCATCCTGCGGGAGGCTTTGTTTTTTTATTAACTTCCTCCACGCATACATTTGCAAAGGTGGCGCCTATTATGAAACTTGTCCAAAGCAAAGGAAAAGCAGCAGTGATTGCCGCAGCAGCGGCATTGGCTTTATTGGCAGCGGGAACGGATTCGGTCTCCGGCCACGGAGGCTACACCTCGGGTAAGGATTACAGCGGTCACTGGTCGGAGCAGCTGGTTGCATCCGCCATCCGGGAGGGATTTCTCCAGGGTTATGAAAATGGGACGTATGGCACTGATCTGGCTATCACACGCGCCGAGTTGGCTGTGCTGCTGGCACGGGTCCTGCCTCTGGATGCAGCGGCGGATTCGGCGGCGGCGCTGCCGTTGGATGTGGCGGAAGGAAGCTGGTATGCCCAAGCCGTCAGGCAGGCCATATCGGCAGGTTTGTTGACAGCAGATGAGGAAGAGCACTTCCGCCCCGGAGCTCCCGTTACCCGCCAGGACGGAGCTGCCGTATTGTCCAGGCTCCTGGGTTGGAGCGGAGAAACCAGTTCTTGGCTGGACCAAGCGGCAGCCGGAGGATTTATCGAAGCATCAACAGAGGGCTATATCCTGCCTTACCGGCCCTGGAGCCGTTCTGAGGCGCTGTACGCTTTGTTGAAAATCAAGGGAACAGCGCCCAAAGGGATCCGCCCCGAGGCCTTCACCGCCGTACAACAGCTGAAGGGAATAATCCGGGACACCGGAAGCGGCGGCTTTACGCTTACGGCTGCCCCGGCCTCCCAGGTAACTGTCACACAAACAGTCTACTCCCTCAGCAGCGGGAAGTCCCTGGCCGGAACCAAAGCGGCAGCGGGAACGGATGGATTGGAGGTAACTATTGTAGGGGTGAGTGGAGAGCTGCCTGGAGCCTCTAACCGGCTGGTTATTACCAGCATCAGCCTGCCGGCAGCGGCCGCCGGCCCTGACACCCTGGACGGTTTCCTTCTGGAGGGGCATCACAGCACCATACCCTCGCCGTCTGAGCACAAAAAGCTCTGCCTTCTCATGCCGGACTGCGCCGCTTCCGGCTTCGGCATCAGTGTGCTTCAGGACGACGGCACGTACAGATACTACAAATTCGATGAAAACGGCCACAGGCTGGCCGTTATTCTACTGGACAGCATCGCTGCGGCCGACCATGTAGGCATCCGGGTGGAGGGCCATATTGCCGGGGATGTGATTCATGTGTCCCGGCTAAGCCAGGGGGAGAGTTGAGCTGCGGTAAATGCAATTTATTTTAACGGCGCTGGCCGCCGTTAGCCTGCAGGCAGATGGTTTGCCGCTTCAAACCAAGGAGTGATCACCCTATGCTTCAGCTTACACTGCTGCTTACGCTACTGAACCGCATAACCACGCTAACGGAGGAGTTGTCAGCCTTCCGGGATAGGCTCGGCCTCCCGGATATATCCCAGCTGCCGCCAGGTGCGGGACTAGGGTTGATCTTTGCCGCAGGAGTCCTCACCTCCTTCCACTGCGCAGGCATGTGCGGCGGCATCGCCCTGGCTCAAACCGCCGGGCCAAATGCGGACGGAGTCCGGCAAGGTTTTCTGTCCCGTTTAAGGCCCTCCCTCCCGTACCATGCCGGGCGGATCCTGTCCTATTCCGCCATCGGGGCATTGGCTGGCGGACTGGGCCAGGTGATCCGTCTTCCCGGTGTGTTAAAGGGAGCGATTCCTGTGTTTGGCGGGTTGTTCATGATCATTATGGGCATCAATCTGTTAGGTTTATGGAGATTCCTGCGCAAATTCAACCTGCGGATGCCCGCTTTTGCCGCGCGAAAGCTGCTGTCCGGCGGCTCCAGGCGTAGACCGCTTGCCGTCGGTTTGCTCAGCGGGCTGATGCCCTGCGGACCGCTGCAGATTATGCAGCTGTACGCCCTGGCATCGGGAAGCGTGTGGCAAGGCTTCATCTCCCTCTTGGTATTTTCTCTGGGGACAGCCCCCATGCTGCTGCTCTTCAGCTCAATCCAAGCGGTGGCCGGCAAAACCTTTGCCAATGCCGTTACCCGACTCAGCGCCGTTATCGTCATTGTGCTGGGTGCGGTCATGCTGACCCGCGGGCTGGCACTCTCCGGCATAGCTCCTCTCCCCTCGGAACCTGCATGGAATGCTGCAGGCACTGCCGTCATCGGGCAGAACGGCAAGGAGCAAACGGTGCGAATCAGCCTGGACCCCAACCACAAGCTCAACTACCCTCCCATTGTGGTGCAAAAGGGGATTCCCGTGCGT
>JAEWAA010000594.1 GCA_023391955.1 Bacillota bacterium
GTCGAAGGACGATCTGAAGAAGCTTTCCACCACATACGAGCTGATCAGCTCCAAGTATCTCAGCCAGGTGGATCACAACAAGCTGATGAACGGCGCCATTCACGGGATGGTCAATGCTTTGGAGGACCCCTTCACCAGCTACATGGATGCGGAAGAGGCCAAGCAGTTTGACGATACCATCCATTCCTCCTTCCAGGGAATCGGAGCGGAGGTATCCCTGGAGAGCGGCAAGGTGACCATTGTGTCCCCCATTAAGGGCTCTCCTGCCGAGAAGGCCGGCCTGCGGGCCAATGATGTGATTCTGACCGTCAACGGAGAGCCGTTGGACGGACTCACCCTTACCCAGGCGGTCGTCAAAATCCGCGGCCCCAAGGGGACCCAGGCCAAGCTGGGTGTGGTGCGCAGCGGGCTGACGGAAGCCATCGAGGTGATCGTGGTGCGGGATGACATTCCCGTCGAAACGGTTTACGGAGAGATGGTGAACGATACCGTCGGCAAAATCGAAATCCGGCAGTTTGCCACCAATACGGCTGTGCGCTTCAAGGAGGAGCTCACCCGTTTGGAAACCAAGGGTATGAAGTCCCTGATCATCGACGTGCGGAATAATCCGGGCGGCCTCCTGCCGGTTGTAGTGGATATCTCCGAGAACTTCGTGGCCAAGGGCAAGCCGATTCTGCAGATCGAGGACCGGGACGGCAAACGTGCGCCCACCTTGTCCAACGGCACCACAGCGGCCAAGCAGCTTCCGGTGGCGGTGCTCATCAACAACGGCAGCGCCAGCGCTTCGGAAATTTTGGCCGGCGTGTTCAAGGACACGGGACTGGGCAAGCTGGTGGGTGAAAAAACCTTCGGCAAGGGTACCGTCCAGATGACCTTCGAGAAGGAAATGGGCGACGGCAGCAATATCAAAATGACCACGTATAAGTGGCTTACACCCAAAGGAACCTGGATTCACAAAACGGGTATTGAACCGGATGTGAAGGTGGACCAGCCTGCCTATTACCACGTGATGCCGTTCTCGAAGAAGAATGAGCTGACGGTGGATGCCAACAGCGATGAGGTGAAGTCGCTGCAGGTGATGCTGGAGGGGCTGGGCTTCAAGCCGGGCCGTGCGGACGGGTATTTCAGCCAGCAAACGGCTGAGGTGCTGAAGCAGTACCAGAACAGCCGCAGTCTGCCTGCCACGGGCGTGGCCAACACTGCGACGATGGAGAGTTTGGAGAATGACATCATTACTCTCCTTAAGAGTCCGGCCAATGATGCCCAATTGCAGGAGGCTATCCGGCTCCTGAGCCCGTGATGCTAAGGTGAGTTCATGGAATAATTAGGAAAAATGGTAGCCGCGGCAGGAGAAAGCGGCGTCCATGTAGAATGAAGAGAAGGTTAAGGCGTGTTTGCAAACACGGCCTAGGGGATCAGGTTCCCCGCCTTCTCTTTTTTTGTGCGGTTGTTGCATGTTCCATGAGGGGGATTGTGTAAAGGAGCTGATATGCGGTTATGGACCTGGCTTTGAATCTGTTGTCCGCTTGGGGAAGAGCGCTGCTGGGGCTCTTGGTGAATCCCTTCTATTACCTGGGGCTGGTGGTGATTCTGCTTCAATACAGACGGCAGATCCGGCTGGAGCGCAAGCTGTTCCATTCCCGCTTTCATTATATGGGCCGGGTTGCCTGGAGATTGGTGGTTTGGGGGTTGGCAGCCGGACTGGGGGCATCCCTGGTGCTGGCAGCACTGGGCTCCGCCTTCACGATGGAAGCCATGGTGCTGTTATGGTCCTTATCAGCGGTGCTGATTCTGTTCCGGCTCCGGTTTTTGTGCCTGGCGTATGCCGCCGGAATTTTAGCTTTGGTAGATGCAGTTTTGGGCTGGGTGCCCCAAGGGGCGGATACGGTGGCCCTCGGGTGGCTGTACCGGTGGATGGAGGGTGTGGAGACACCGGCGCTGCTGGCTTTGGCAGGGGTGCTCCATCTGGCGGAGGCATTGCTTGTCCGCCATCAGGGAAGCCTGACCCGGACGCCGTTGTTTTCGGAGAGCAAGCGTGGCCGCGTCATGGGCGGCTTTCAGTTATATGCGTTTTGGCCGGTGGCTCTGTTCCTCATGGTGCCGGCCCAGTCCGGCGGCTTCCAGCTGCCGTGGACACCGGTATTCGGCTCGGATCTGGCCTCCTCAGGCT
Organism: Bacillota bacterium; assembly: GCA_023391955.1. Classification (GTDB taxonomy): domain Bacteria; phylum Bacillota; class Bacilli; order Paenibacillales; family NBRC-103111; genus Paenibacillus_AR. The sequence continues at coordinate 2,171 of JAEWAA010000594.1, forward strand.
GGACCATTCTGGCCTTGCCCGTCGCCATGGGCTTTATGGAGTCCACGTGGACCCAATTGCCAGAGGACAAAGCCCGGAGAACCTCGGGACGGCTTCTGCTATATGGGGTGGCCGTAACCGGTCTGGCTCTTTTGTCCCATTGGGTAGGGGCGTTCCTTCCGGTGGCTGCAGTGCTGACCATTGCTCTCCATGAAGGGATTCTATGGTGGGGACGCTGGGAGGAAACCAAGGAGCCCCTCCGGTTTGTCCATGACAGCCGCGGGCTGAAGATTCTCGCCGTGCTGCCGGACAGTCCGGCGGAGGCGCTGGGTATCCGGACCGGCGAGATCCTCGCCAAGGTGAATGGGCTGCCTGTACGCACCCGCGAAGGGCTTCATGCCGCCCTGCAGGAGAACCCGGCCTATTGCAAGCTGGAGATTCTCAACCTGGAGGGAGAGAGCCGCTTTGCGGGTAGAGCGATTTTTGCAGGGGAGCACCATCAGCTGGGCATTCTGCTCTGCCCCGACGAAGACACCCGCTATGTGGTGGAGGAGCGGCAGCAGCATGGGCTGGTATCGGTGCTGGCCCGGTCCTTGGGCGGCTTATTCGATAAAAAGAGCAGCAGCAGCGACAGGGCCATGTAGGAAAGCAGAAAGAAAAGGACGCCGCGGACCGAAATCCGATGGCGTCCTTTTCTTTGTCGTGTGTGGTGTGGCAGCGGCATGAAGCTGCGGTTCCCCTCTCCCCATTTTACGCGGATAACGGAAGGCAAACTTCCGCTATTAGCGGCGGCGGCCCGATAAACGCTGCATAAGGGAAGGCAAACCTCCGTTATGGCAGCTTCATACCGGAGAAATGGCCGGCTGCATAGCCAATAGCGGAAAGCCCCCTTCCGCTATCGCCAAGAACAGGGTGTTTCCGCCCAAATAGCGGAAGCGATCTTCCGCTAACGGCCCCCAGCAGGGCATTCTGCCCAAATAGCGGAAGCGGTCTTCCGCTATTGCCCGTTTACCTGGGGTAACCAGAGGTTGGCGGGACTCATAACGGAAAATTCTTTCCGCTAACCCCTTCGATGCCGTGTTAGCATCAAACTTAGCGGAAAATCCCTTCCGTTAATCCTCCCACGCCCTGCTGGCTCACCTTGTCCAAGAAGCTATTTCCGCCGAAAGTGAAATTTTTACTTGTGACCGCCCGGCCTAATCACACGTCCAGCACCACCATCTGGTGATTCTCCAGCAGCGGCAGCGTGAAGCTGACGGCTTGGCCGCCCTCGTCGGCGGTGAAGGCCAGCTCTGTTCCCTGCGGGGCCAGATAGACCCGCTTCACGGGCTCAGGCAAACGGAGGGTGACGGGGATATTGTACAGAGGGACGATATCCTCGATAACCTCTACCCGGCCTTTTTTCACCGGAGTGTTGTAGAGCAGATGCTGGACATAACGCCGTTCCTTCACCTGATGCTGGAGGGTGACAATCCCTCTGGCCGGCAGACCGGTCTCCGCCATAGGCTTGGGCAGCAGGCGCTGAAGAGCATAATGAACCATCTCCTTCAGGATCAGATGCCCATTGTCGGCATAATCGGAGAATAGCTTCCAGGCCATATAGATGCCCGCATCGCTTTCCACCATACCCGGTCCTGCCTCCTCACCGTTGGTGGGGGTGTGCTGATGGGAGCAGAAGGCAAATGCATCCCGGTTGAAATAAGGATTCTCCCGTGCGCCCAGCTGCTGTCCGCCGGGAGCCAGCTCCACCTGCTGTCCTTCCGCATACATGACGAAGGCCGCAGGCTTCAGTGGACCGGGCACGAAATCCGGCCGGAAATAATCCGGGCAATAGTGGTTTACGCCAATGTGCTTCACTCCCAGGTCCAGGGCAAAGGCCGATTCCGTCTCATCCAGGCCGGAACGACCCGTAGCCAGCACCTTGCCGCCACCGGCGATAAAGCTGCGGATCCGCTCCGCCAGCTCCGGCCAAAGCACCGCCTCATCCGGCAGCATCAGAACCTTGTACGCACCAAAATCTGCCTGCGTATCCACCACGTCAAACAGGTAGTGACATTCGGTCAAAATCCGCACCACACCCGGGTCAGCCAGCTTGTTGCGCTCCTGCTTCTTCAACGCCGGGGGAGCGGCCTCCTGCACTGCCTCCAGAGACAGCACCGCTACCTCCGCCATACCGGAAACGCCGGTGCACCAGGGCTCCTTGGCCTCCACCTCAGCGTAGGCCTCTCCAATCAGCGAATAAGTGGCCGGGTCCATCAGCCCCTTGGGATGGAGCTGATCGCCAATGGAGCAGCCTGCTCCGTGGGCCAGGCTCAGGGCCGTTTCGAACCGCAGGGCATTGGGGTGCTTGTAGCCCCCGAATTCTCCCCAGGCCTGATGGAACTTGCCGGTCATGCCCAGGAAGTCCATCCCCAGGGTTTGCGCATAACGGGCGGACAAGGGGAAGTGGTCATAGCCCCAGCCACCGGTGGGCAGAGACTCCAGCTCCAGGTGGGTGTTGGCATGGGCCAGCTCCCGGCGGCCCCGTGTTTGGTGGCCGCTGTTGTGAAAGATGGGCAGGCCGGGCTTGATCGCGTGCACTACCTCCCGCACACGCTCGGTGTAGCGGAGATAGGTTTTGCGCCCGAGGGCGATGACCGCATCCAGATCACGGGGATCCTGGCCGTTACGCCGCAGCTCAGCGACGCAATATTGGCAGTAGCATCTGCGGCTGCCCACAATATCCAGGAAGATGCCGTCCGCATCATAGTTGCGGGTGACCTCTTCTATTTGTGCCAGCAGAATATCCAGATAAGGGGTGTTAAAGCAAAATTCGTGATACCCGGCCTCCATAAACCCCTTCACCCAGCGGGTTTGGTCCTGAATGTCCCGGATGAGCCAGTCGGGGTGGCGCCGGGCCAGCTTTTCATCCAGTCCGGCGGAGAGGTACACAGGAGTCTTAACTCCGATGGCATGGGCGGCTTCGATCATTTCCCCCAGCAGGTCAAAGGACAGATTCGGGTGCATCTCGTTGGTTTCACTGGGGTGGTACGCCCAGCCGTGATGACACTTGGAGAATACAGTGATGGAATCAACGTGACCCTCCCGCAGCATAGCCTGGAATTGAACCTTGGAGAAGTCCTTGGCAATATCGGGAATGGCTTCGGATGTATGAAAATCCAGATGAACCTGTCGCAACCGCATGATTATCGCTCCTCGTTTTGTATTGTGCCGATTTGTGCAATATCCTGCTCCAGGCGCCGTGCAGCCGTCAGGGCTTCCTCCAGAGGAAGGGCCTCCGCCGCTTTAACGGGATGGGTGTGGCCTACATGCTCCTTCCAGGCGTCCGCCAAAATCCGGTGCCGCTTGAGGACCAACGGAAAAGCCGCCCATTCCTCAAGTGACTCTGAAAGATCCTCCATAGGGGTCATGTCCTCGCCAAACCACTCTGCCAGCAGGGTGCGGGCGATAACCCCGTGGCCATAGGCGTTGGGATGGATCCCGTCACCGGAGGAATAGCCGGGCTGCCGATGCCGCTCTGAGGCGGTGGCGTGAAGCAGGGGACTCCGGATATCGATTACGCCGCCGGCTGCTTCCAGAGCAGGGTCAGTTAACAGCCATTCCGCGTAGGCGCCCAGCACAGTGTCATATTCCCGGTATGGGGATAAATAGCTGTAGTCCGGCTTGCCGTCCCCCCCGGTCCGCGGGGCAGGAAACACGAAGGATGCGGCGTCAAACGGCGGCGGGGTTATAACCACCGCTTTGGCTCCCGCGGCTTTGATTTTTTCGAGAAGCAGGAGCATCCCAGTTTTGTATGCCTGGAACCGTTCCTCCGACAAGGGATGGTAAATCCCGTCGTTCATCCCGTAGCAGCAGAACACCCAATCGGGCTTGGTTACCTCCAGCGCCCTCTCTGCCCGGTCATGGACGCAGGGGCGGGGAAACGGATGTTTCGCTTCGCTCAGGCCGGATGCGGTTTCGCTGCTCACCCCCAGGGGAATCAGGGACAGGTCCTTGCCGGAATGGTATCGGCGGAAATAAGCATCCAAGTAGGCGATATAAAGACCGTTGTCCGTGACGCTGTCCCCCAAAAAAAGGATTCTCGCGCTAACGGGCAACCGGTTTTGCTTGTGCACCCATGCAGACATGTTGAGCCTCCTTTTAAGCAAATTCCGTTATTGAACGCTCCAAGCATACCTCGTAAACGGCTCCATTGTTTACTGTACATAGTCAAGATTCCTGTATAGGGTCCTGTACATACTCCAATTAACTGCAAAACCCCTTGCGCGAGCCGCAGCCGCGAAGGGGTTCTTTGGGAGGGAAGCCGGAAACCGGCATTTTGAGCATAAAAGCTGCACTTGCACAGCTCCTAATTCAGCTTCTGCGGCTCACGCAGGACGACAATTTCCACACGCCTGTTTTTGGCCCGGTTTTCTTCTGTATCGTTGGGGGCGATGGGCATGGTATCCCCATAGGCGGTGGAAACAAACATCCTGTCATTCATCTCCGGAGTGCTGAGCAGATAACGGATCACCGAAACGGAACGGGCCTGGGACAGCCCTAAGTTGTCTTTGTACAACGAACCAGTCTGCAAGGGCAGATTGTCGGTGTGGCCTTCAATGCTGACCTTGGTGTCGAGACTCCGGAACAGAGAGCCCAGCTTGTCCAGAATTGGCAGGGAAGCGGGCTTCAAATCGGCCTTGCCCAAATCGAACAGCACCATATCGTTCAGCTTGATAACCACGCCTCGCTGGAGATTTCCGGCAGAGACCTGGGCCTGCAGATTGTTTTCTTCAATATACTGATTCACCTTGGAGAGCAGGTCCTGCAGCTCCCGTTCCCTTTCCGCCTGGGCGCTGGCGCTTGGGGAGGGGGTGGGGGTGTTTGTGGGCACGGGAGTTGCTTTATCTCCTTGCTTCAAATCGCCTGCAGGCCCGTCATGCTTTTCGATAATGGTATCGCCTTTGGCGAACTGCAGATGCAGGGATTCGGAGAGCATCTCGTATTTGGCCATATCCACCTTGCTCATGGAATACATGACAATAAAAAAGATCAGGAGCAGCGTAATCAAGTCCGAGTAGGTGATCAGCCAGCGTTCATGATTCTCGGGGGCGCTCCCCTTTTTCCTATTGCTCCTTCTCAATGCCGGCACCTGCCTCCCTGATGCTGCCCCTGTTCTTCTTATGCTGGGTGAAGGAAAGCAGCTTCTTGCGGATCAATTGAGGATTCTCCCCGGCTTGGAGAGCCAGGATGCCCTCCAGCATCATTTCCCGCTCGGCAATCTGCTCCTCGCTTCTGACCTTGATTTTGGAGGCGATGGGCAGGTAAATCACGTTGGCGCTGAAGACACCGTACAAGGTGGCGGTAAACGCAATGGCGATGGCAGGAGCCAGGGATTCCGGGTTTTCCAGACTGCCCAGCACGTGGATCAGACCCAGCACCGTACCGATAATTCCCATGGTCGGGGCAAACCCGCCGGCGGCTTCAAAAATTTTGGCATGGCCTTCGTGCCGGGATTCCAGAGAATCCATCTCCAGCTCCAGGATCTGCCGGGTCAGCTCCGGATCGGTGCCGTCCACCACCATCAGCAGCCCCTCATGCAAAAACGGATGCGGGTTCTCCAGAGCCCGCTGCTCCAGGGCTAACACACCCTCCCGGCGGGCAATGGTGGCCATATCCACGATTTCGTCAATCAATACCTCCGGATCGCTTTTGTTCTGGGTAAAAGCCATCCTGAGGCCTTCGCCGGTTCCCTTCAGGCGGGATGCGGGAAAGCTGACCACCACCGCGCCGATGGTGCCTCCGAATACAATCAGCAGGGCGCTAGGAATAAAGAGCGCACTCAGATGACCCCCGTCCATGGCATATCCGCCGATCAGGCCGGCAAAGCCGATGATCAAGCCGATTAATGTTGTAATATCCACATCATGTTTCCCCTTTCAAGGCTGGTATGAGATATGTATGTAAAACAATTACAGGTAAAGAAAAAATAAGTATGCTGTTCCCTTTGCAATCCACTGGGAAAGCGGGTATAATTGATAGGAACATGCATTCCCATTGTACAAAATTTGTAACTTTGTCAATTTTTTTATCGGGTTCTGTCGCTGAAAAGTTTAGGGACTCTACCATAAATCAATCAAGCGGGTTCTCCGCTGTGAGGGTGATCGTATGAGTGAATCTGCATTAAGCCAGCGGAAATTTGAACTGGTGTCCGAGTTTTCGCCTCAGGGGGACCAGCCTGCCGCCATTGAGGAGCTGGTCAAGAGCATCGAGTCAGGACAGAAGTTCCAGACCCTCCTGGGTGCTACGGGAACAGGCAAAACCTTTACTGCAGCCCAGGTAATCGCCAGGCTCAACCGGCCGACGCTGGTCATCGCCCACAACAAAACGCTGGCAGCACAGCTGTGCAGCGAATTCAAGGAGTTTTTTCCGAATAATGCAGTGGAATATTTCGTCAGCTACTATGACTACTTCCAGCCGGAAGCCTATATTCCCTCATCGGATACTTATATAGAGAAGGATTCCAGCATCAATGACGAGATCGACAAGCTCCGTCACTCGGCTACCAGCGCGCTGTTCGAGCGCCGGGACGTCATTATCGTGGCCAGTGTGTCCTGCATCTACGGTTTGGGTTCGCCGCAGGAATACAAGGACCTGCGCCTGTCTCTGCGTGTTGGCATGGAGCGGCCGCGCAACGACATTCTCCATAAGCTGGTGGATATCCAGTACCAGCGCAATGACCTGAACTTTGTCCGGGGTACCTTCCGGGTGAGGGGCGACGTGGTGGAGATTTTCCCCGCCTCCCAAGGGGAGCATGCGGTGCGGGTGGAGATGTTCGGCGATGAGATTGAGCGGATTACGGAGATCGACGTGCTCACCGGGGAAATTCTCGGCACACGGGATCATGTGACGATTCCTCCGGCGTCTCACTTTGTCACCCACCAGTCCACGCTTCAGCGGGCGGTGGCCAACATTGAGGTAGAGCTGGAGGAACGCCTGGCGGAGTTGCGGGCGGACAACAAGCTGCTGGAGGCCCAGCGTCTGGAGCAGCGCACCCGTTACGATATCGAGATGATGATGGAGATGGGTTACTGCTCCGGCATCGAGAATTACTCCGGCCATCTGACCTTCCGCCAGCGGGGCGAAACCCCGTATACGCTGTTGGATTATTTCCCGGAGGATATGCTGTTTATTATCGATGAATCCCACGTGACCCTGCCCCAGATCAGGGGGATGTACAATGGTGACCGGGCACGCAAGGAGATGCTGGTGACCCACGGGTTCCGGCTGCCTTCGGCGTTGGACAACCGGCCGCTGCGCTTCGAGGAATTCGAGAGCAAGTTTACCCAAGGGGTCTTTGTATCGGCGACTCCGGGTCCCTTCGAGCTGGAGCACTGCCCCCAGATGGTGGAGCAAATTATCCGGCCTACAGGGCTGCTTGACCCCATTGTGGAGGTCCGTCCCACCAAGGGGCAGATTGACGATATGATCGGAGA